>JBBTDR010000714.1:0-9329 GCA_038042665.1 Nitrospinota bacterium | reverse complement strand
GGACGGGCGCGGCATCGCCGTGGACGGCGGCGAGGCCCGCGTGGCCTTCAACACCTGGGGGAACGTGGTGGCGCCCCTCCTGCGGCGGATGGAGGATCGCTCCTGGGAAACCCTCTTCGCCTTCGCCGAGGGCACGGCCTCCTCCGCCCAGCGGGAGCTGGCCACCGCCATGCGGCTCGGGCGGACCATCGGGCCGGAGGCCTTCGCGCGCCCGCCGGCCGGCCCGCCCCGCGCCGTGTGGGAGACCTCCGCGCCCCCGGCCCGCGTGCGGCTCCTCCGCTGGCCGGGCGGGGCCTCGGCCTTCGAGGTGGAGCACGGGCGGGCGCGCTGGCTCCTTTTCGCGGGAAGGAGCGCGGGCGCCTTTGACCCGGCAACCCTCCCCGCCCGAGGATACGACGTGGTGCGCCTCCCCGAGGGGATGCTCGAGGACCGCTCGGTGCTCGGCTGGCTCGAGCGCGAGCGGCCCGCCGTCCTCCTCGCCTCGCCCTGGCGCGGCGCGGGCTTGGCCCCCGGGGAGGCCCGCGAGGCCCGCTCCCGGCAGGAGGCGCTGGGGGTCTACCGGCCCTGGCGCCTGGGGATGGCCCGCTTGAGCACGGACGGGGCGCCTCTGGGGCGCGGGGCCGGGATGGCGCGCTTCGAGATGGCCGCCCCCTGGCCGGGCGCCTCCCCCCCGCGCTGGGTGGCCTGGGAGGCGGGCGCGCAGCCCCCGCGGGCGCGCAGCCCCGAGCCCGAGGACTCCGAGGAGAGCCCATGAGCCCGGCCGCCGAGACGGTCTATTACTCCCGCCGCACCCTCGTGCTCTGGTGCGCGGGCCTCTCGGCCTTCTGGGCCTGCCTCTCCGGGGTGCTCTACGTGAACCTGCGGGAGGGGCGGCTGGAGGAATCCGCCCGGCTGGGCGTCCAGGCCCGCGCGCGGGAGGGCGAGCTCCTGCGCCTGCGCGCCGAGAACCAAACCCTCCAGGAGCGGAGCGCCAGGCTCCTGGCCCAGGCCGAGGAGCTCCTGGGCAAGCTCACGCAGCTCGCCCCGCCCGAGATCGCGGTGGAGGAGCGCCTCTTCCCGCTCGGCAAGGCGGAGGAGGTCCTCGCCGGGCGGCTCTTCCTCACCGTGGGGCGGCTGGAGGGCGAGCGGGCGCGCCTGCGCCTCGCGGCGGTGGCCGGGGGCGGGGCCGACCTGGGGGGCCGCCTCCTCCCTCCCGGCGAGCCCTGGACCTTCACCTTCGCGGAGGAGAGCTACACCCTCCTCGTCCACGAGCTCTCGGCCCGCCCGCCCGGGGCGAAGATCTCTATTCGGAAAAACCCGTCAGGCCAGCAATAGTCTTGAGAACGAATCCAGATAGGTGGCCTAGCCGAGAGTAGGTGCTTGCTGGGGGGCACGAGGTTTTATGGTATAATTTTGTGCGCCAATCGAAAATAGCTGATTCAAGTGCCTGGAGGGTGCCATGGCCTACATTCCCAAGAAGGTCTCTGATCGGTTTTCCCAGGAAGTAGCAAAATTCCAGCGCATCCTTGCCAGCGCGAAGAATCGCGACCTCAATGAAGCAGACACGGTAATGATTGTTACGGATATTCTTTCCGATGTTTTCGGTTTTGATAAATACACCGAGCTTACCGGCGAATTCGCCATTAAAAACCTATACTGCGATCTGGCTGTCAAAATAGAAGGCAAAGTTAAATCTCTTATCGAGGTCAAGGCCGTAGGTTTGGATTTGAAGGAAAACCATCTACGACAGGCCCTTGAATATGGCGCTACTCAGGGCATTCAATGGATCATTCTCACAAATGGGATTTTTTGGGAAGTTCATCGGGTCAACTTTCAGCCTCCTCTAAGGGCCGATCTTGTTTGCCAACTGAATTTTTTGGAATTGAATCCGCGAAAAGCCAAAGACCAAGAAATGCTCTTTCTCTTTTGCAAAGAGGGGCTCAGTAAGGACGTGTTCCGGGAGTTTCACGAGCATCAGCAAATCGTGAATCGTTTCACTATCGGTGCGATTGTTCTTGGTGAATCTGTGCTCGATATCATTCGCCGGGAGCTGAAGAAAATTTCTCCTGGCGTGCGGGTCGATAATTCGGAAATTGAAGCCATCATCAAAGATGAAGTTTTGAAGCGAGATGCAATCGAGGGGGAAATGGCCAAGCAGGCCATGGGACGTTACAAAAAGGTCACAGATAAATTACGAAAGGCGAAAGAATCACTAAAAGAACAGACTAACCAAGCCGAGCATGCCGACGAATCGAAAGACAATGACGAATCGCAGGGCAACCCTTAACTCAACGATCCGTTCCACCCGAGAAATCGTAGCCAATCGGAGAGGTCCTGCCGGGGACGCCTACCCCCCCGGCTTCCCGGTCGCGCGGAAGGTCTGGGCGGCGCGCTCCCAGCGGGTGGAGAGCACGTCGGGCGCGATGGGGCAGTCCACGAGGTGGACGCCGCCCTCCTGGAGCGAGGCGGCGAGGGCCGCGCGGAGGCCCTCGGCGGAGGTCACCTTGTGGCCCGTGGCCCCGAAGGCTTGGGCGAGGGCGGGGAAGTCGGGGTTGTTGAGGTCGGTGCCGATGAAGCGCCCGCCGAAGACGTGCTTCTGGGAGTGGCGCAGGGCCCCGTACTTGCCGTCGTTGAAGATGAGGAAGGTGAGGGGGAGGTTGAGGGCGGTGGCGGTGGCGAGCTCCCCGCAGGTCATGGTGAAGCTCCCGTCCCCGATGATGGCGCAGACGGGCCGCTCGGGGGCCCCGAGCTTGGCCCCGATGGCGGCGCCCAGGGCGTAGCCCATGGTCTGGTAGGCCTCGGAGAGGAGGAGGCTCCGGGGGCGGTAGATCTCGAAGGCCTGCTCCATGAGCCAGCTCTGGGTGGCCGAGGAGTCCGAGAGGAAGATGGTCTCGGGGGGGAAGACCTCCCGGAGGGTCTTCATCACGAAGAGGCCGTGGAAGGGGGGCGCCTGGGGCCTCGCCAGGAAGGCCGCCAGCCGCTCGGCGTAGAGCCGCCGCCCGGCCCGCACCCGAACGTGGCCCTCCCCGAGGGGGGCCTCCCCCATGTCCTCCAGGCGCTTGAGGATGCCCTCGAGGGCCTCCTTCGCGTCCCCGAGGATGCCGAGGGCGGCCGGGTAGTTGCGCCCGAGGCGCTGGGGGTCCACGTCCACCTGGATCAGGTTCCGGGGGATGGGGGCCTTGAAGTAGGAGGTGGCGAACTCCCCGAAGCCGGTGCCGAGCGCCAGGCAGAGGTCGGCCTCCTTCAGCAGCTCCTCGCAGCCCTCGAAGTGGTAGAGGCCGAAGCAGAGGGGGTCGCGCTCGGAGAGGATTCCCCTCCCCTTGATCGAGGTGACGACCGCGGCCCCGAGCCTGGCGGCGAGCGCCTGCGCCTCGCGCTCGCACCCGGCCTGCACCACCCCCTGGCCGGCGTAGATCACGGGCCGCCGCGCGGCGCGCAGCATGGCGGCCGCCTGGTCCAGCGCCCGCTCGTCCGGCCTGGGGAGGGGCTCGGGCTGGGGAAACTCGGGAGGGCGCGGCACCCGCTCTTCTTGGGCGGAGAAGAGGTTGGACTTCAGCACCACCTGGACGGGCCCGGGCCTCCCCGCCCCCGCCCAGCGGAAGGCCACCTCCAGGGCGGGGGCGATGCCGGCGGCGGAAGCCGGCACAAAAACCTTCTTCACCACGTGCTCCAGGGCGCGCTCCATGTCCACGTCGTGGATGGCGCTGCGGTCGCGCATCTTGTCCGCGAGGGCGGAGGTCACGGCCACGAGGGGGACGGCGTCCTCCCGGGCGGACTGGAGGGCGGTGGCGAGGTTGGTCCCCCCCGGCCCCGGGACGGTGAAGACCACCCCCGTCCGGCCCGAGACCTTGGCGTAGCCGTCCGCCGCGAAGCCCGCCCCCTGCTCGTGCCGGGTGACGATGGGGGTGATGCCCGGCTGGCCGATCAGGGCGTCGTAGACGGGGAGGGTGAGGGTGCCCGGGATGCCGAAGAGGTACTCCGCGCCCTCCGCGCGGAGGGCGTCGAGCAGGACTTGGGAGCCGGTGCGCGCCACGTCGCCTCCAGGATGGCGGATGCGGTGCCTGTGACATTAGGAGCCCCCCGGAGGGGTGTCAACCGGAGGGAGGGGCGTTTGCCTCCCGGCCCCCGATGGACTACTTTCCCCCCGCCGCGCGAAGGCCGGGAGGAGGCCGGATGTTCAGCCGGGAGGCGGTGGAGAGGCTCAGGCGGGCCCGCTCGGTGGCGGTGCTCACCGGGGCCGGGGTGAGCGCCGAGAGCGGGGTGCCCACCTTCCGGGGGGCGGGCGGGCTCTGGCGCAGCCACAACCCCCTCACCCTGGCGAGCGTCCAGGCCTTCGCGCGCGACCCCAAGCTGGTGTGGGAGTTCTACAACTGGCGCCGCGAGGTGCTGGCCCCCCTCAAGCCCAACCCCGGCCACTACGCCCTCGCCGCCATCGAGGCCCGGGCCCCCCGCTTCACCCTGGTGACCCAGAACGTGGACAACTTGCACCGCGCGGCCGGGTCGGCGAACCTGATCGAGCTGCACGGGAACCTCTGGCGGGTCCGGTGCTCGAACATGGACTGCGGGGAGGCCTTCCTCCCCCGGGAGGACCGCCGGGTGCCCATCGAGCCCCTGCCCCCGGTCTGCGGGCGCTGCGGCTCCCTCCTGCGGCCCCACATCGTGTGGTTCGGGGAGATGCTGGACCCGGAGAACCTGCGCTCGGCGGCGCTCGCCGCGAAGGAGTGCGACTACATGATCGTGGCGGGCACCTCGGGGGCGGTGCAGCCGGCGGCCTCGATGCCGCTGGCGGCGATGCGGGCCGGGGCCTACGTCGTCGAGGTGAACCCCGAGCCCACCGAGCTGAGCGGGCTGCTCAGCGAGTGCGTCCAGGCGCCCTCGGGCCAGGCCCTCCCCCGGCTGGCCGAGGCGGCTTTCGGCGGTTCGGCAAGCTCACCGCCCCGAGCGGGGTCGAGGGGAGGTTAGGGTGGCGAGGCCCAAGATCACGTCGGTGAGGGGCGTGAAGGACATCCTGCCCGTGGAGGCTCGCCGCTGGCAGCGGGTGGAGGCGCTCGCGCGGGAGACCTTCGCGCGCTACGGCTACAGCGAGATCCGGGTGCCCGTCTTCGAGCGCACCGAGCTCTTCGCGCGCTCGATCGGCGAGGAGACGGACATCGTGAACAAGGAGATGTACACCTTCGGCGACAAGGGGGGGGAGTCCCTCACCCTGCGGCCCGAGGCCACGGCCTCCATCTGCCGGGCCTACGTCCAGCACGCCCTCTACAACCAGGCGGGCGCCGCCAAGCTCTTCTGCATCGGCCCCATGTTCCGCTACGAGCGCCCCCAGGCGGGCCGCCTGCGCCAGTTCCACCAGATCGACGCCGAGGTCTTCGGCTCCCTCGACCCCGCGGTGGACGCCGAGGTCATCGTCATGCTGACGGATTTCCTCTCGGCGGCGGGCCTCCAGGACCTCTCCCTCCAGCTCAACAACCTCGGCGACGCCCAGTGCCGCCCGGCCTACGCCCGGGCCCTCCGGGAGTTCCTGCGGAAGGAGGCCAAGGGGCTGGGGGAGGAAGTCGAGGCGCGCGTCGAGCGCAACCCCATGCGCTTCCTCGACAGCAAGGACCCGGACCACCAGGCCGTCATCGCCCGCGCCCCGGCCATCGGCCAGTTCTGGAACGAGGCCTGCCGCAGGCACCTCGACGCCGTGTGCGGCTACTTGAAGGGCGCGGGGGTCCGTTTCGAGGTGAACCCGCGCCTGGTGCGGGGGCTGGACTACTACTGCCTCACCGTCTTCGAGGTGACGAGCTCCCGCCTCGGGGCCCAGAACGCGGTGTGCGGAGGGGGGCGCTACGACGGCCTGGTGGAGGCGCTGGGCGGGCCCCCCACCCCCGGCATCGGCTTCGCGGTGGGGATGGAGCGCCTCCTCCAGCTCGTGGCGGAGGGGGAGAAGGCGGAGGCGCCCCCCGCGGCCCTCGACGCCTACCTCGTCCCCCTCGGGGAGAGGGCGGCGGAGGAGGCCTTCGCCCTCGCCGGGGAGCTCCGCCGGGGGGGCCTGCGGGTGGACCTCTCCTTCGGCGGGGGGAGCATGAAGAGCCAGCTTCGCCGGGCGGACAGCTCCGGGGCCCCGGTGGTCCTCATCCTGGGGGATCAGGAGATCGCGAGGGGGGTGGTGAACCTCAAGTACATGCGGGAGAGCCGCAGCGAGGAAGTCCCCAGGGCTGAAGTTTTTGATAAACTGCAAAAAATATTCAAGGATAATTAAAACATATAGATAGAGATATGTTACTCATGTGAAATGTCGCTTCACGAAAGCCACTCGTACACCCGAAGCGTCCCCCGCGCCTCGAAGCCCATCCGCCGGTAGAAGCCGCAGGCCCCCTCGTCCGAGGCGTCGGCGACGAGCTCGATGCCGGTGAGGCCCATCTCCAGCGCCCGGGCGGCGGCCGAGGCGAGGAGGATCTCCCCCCACCCCTTCCCCCGGTGGGCCGGGTGCACCCCGATGTCCGGCAGGTAGGCGGTCTTGTCCCCCACCCCGAGGCGGGCGGGGTCCACCGCCAGGACGGCCATCCCGAGGAGCCCGGCGGGCTCCTCCCGCCCGGATAAAGACTCGATCAGGAGGCAGTTCCCGGCCGAGGCGTCCCCCTCCTCGAACCAGCGGGCGATGTCCTGGGCCGTGTGGGGGCGGAAGTTCCACATCTGGCCGAAGGCGGCGTTGTAGAGGGAGGCGGCGGGGGCGAGGTCCGCCGGGAGGCTCAGCGCCCGCACCCGGTAGCCCTGGGGGATGCGGGGAGAGGGGATGGCGGCGAGCCTCCCGTGGTGGAAGAACTGGAGGGCGCGGAGCTTCGCTCCCCCCGTCCGCTCGACGAAGGCGGGGGGAAGCTCCAGGTGAGAGTAGGCCCAAAGCCCTTCCAGGCCCTCGGCGCGGGCGGCCTCGCGGGCGGCCTGGAGGAGGGCCCGTCCGAGCCCCTTCCGGCGGTGGGGCGGGGAGACGTAGAGGGCGTCCAGGCAGAGGCGGCCCCGGGCCCGCGTCTCCTCGTCCGGCACGGCGCGGCAGAAGCCCGCGGGGGCGCCCGCCCCGGGGAGATGGCCCGCCCAGAGGCGGCTCCCCTCGGGATGGGCGGGGGGCGCTCCCCCGGGGCCGGGGCCGAGGGCCTCGGCGAGGAGGGGGCGCAGGCCCTCCCCTCCGCCGGGCGGGACGGGCCGCGCCTCAGACATGGAAGTGGAAGTGCACCTTGCCTTCCTGGATGAGCCGCTCCAGGCGCCGGAGGAGCCAGGCCCGGGCGAGCCGCCGGAAGGCGGGGACCATGAGGGCGATTCCCATGAGGTCGGTGAGGAGGCCCGGGGTGAGGAGGAGGAGCCCCCCGGCGAGGACCAGGGCGCCGTCCACCAGCCCCGCGGCGGGGAGCCTTCCCGCGGCCATCTCGCGCTGGATCTGGCCCAGCACCGCGAGGCCCTGGAGCCGGGCGATCCAGGCCCCCGCCGCCCCGGTGAGGATGACGAAGCCCAGGGTGGGGGCGGTGCCGATCCAGGCGCCGATGTCGATCAGGATCATCAGCTCGAGGAGCGGGATGGCGGTGAAGAGCAGGAAGAGACGGAAGAGCAAACGGAACCTCCCTCGGGAGGGCGCGCCGGCGGCGCCACCTTCCCCGGCATCCTACCACGCCCCCGCCCTTTGGCGGCCTTCTGGCCCCGCGTTTCAGGGGGTATGATGGGTCCGGCGCGGGGGGGTGTGCCTCCTTCTTGCGGAGGGACGCGATGGGCGGGCTGTGGAAGGGGCTGCGCCGCCTCCTGGCGGGCCCGAGCTTCCGGGACCACCTCGAGGATGCCGCCGAGGCGCTCAAGCGCAAGCCCGTCGAGATGCGTTGCCCGGCCTGCGGCAAGGTAGTACCCTTGCTGGACCGGTGCCCCAATTGCGGAACCCCCCGCCACCCCCCCCTGGATGAGCGCGTCTAGCGCCACCCTCCGGAGAGCCGCCTTGAGGGAAAGCCAGCCGCCCAGCAGCCGCGCCGAGGGCCGCCCGCGGCCCTCCGGGACGCCGCCCGCCCTCCCGGGCCCGCGCCCCTCTCCCCCCATCCTGGACTTCTGCAACGCCCCCCTCGGGACGGAGAACTGGCGGGCCGTGTGCCTCGGCCTCTTGCGCCGGGAGGGGGTGCTCCCCTATTCCCCCAAGGGCCTCAAGGATCCCAAGGAGCCCAGGGAGCCCAAGGAAGAGGGAGAGCCCCTCAAGCAGCTCACCTTCAACGGGGCCAAGGTCACCTACGGCAACGTGGAGTTCCTGCGGGACCGCTTCCGGCAGGTGCTCGGCGAGGTCGCCGAGGGGGGGAAATTCGCCCCCCGCCACATCGAGGGGCTGAACGCCGCCCTGGCCCAGGCCCGGGGGACGCGCTTCCGCCTGGAGCGCCAGTTCTCCCCCGCCCGGGCCGAGGAGGACACCGTCTTCTTCCGGCCCCTGACCTTCGAGCTGGACTTCCTCCTCCATTTCGCGGTGGGCCGCTTCCTCTCGGGGCTGGACCCCCGGCGGCTGAAGAAGTGCCCCCACTGCGCCCGGCTTTTCCTCCTCGAGGCCAGGCACCGCAAGCGCTTCTGCACCGACTCCTGCCGGACGGGCTTCCACAACCGGGAGCGGGTCGAGAGCGGCCGCCAGGCCCTCTACATGCGGCGCAGGCGGGAGGCGATCCGGCAAAAATCGGCCCCTCCCCCGCCCGAAACGTAAACACGGCTAGATGATATATTCCGTATAACGTTAAGCCGGTCAAAGAAAAACATGAGACGGCGCCCGGGGCCGCCCTCTGGGCCGCGGGACGAGCGCCCAAGCCCCCGCCGCTTGGACCCGGCCCGGGCGGCGGGGCTAGAATCCCGCCCCAGGGCGACCGCCCAGCCGGCCCCGCCGGGGCCCGCCGTCATCTTCCGAGGAGAGCCAGGCAATGCCCGAGACCATGCGAGCCATGCGGATCCACGAGCTGGGCGGCTCCTTCCGCCTGGAGACGGTCCCCGTCCCCAAGCCCGGCCCGAACGACGCCCTCCTCCGGCTGGGGGCCACCGGGGTGGGCCTCACCCTCGTGATCATGCGGCGCACCCCCGGCCTCATCAGCCGCTACCCCCGCACCATGGGCCACGAGATCGCGGGCGAGGTGGTGGAGGTGGGCCCCGAGGTCCGCACCGTGCGGCCCGGCGACCGCGTGACCGCCCACTTCTACCTCACCTGCCACAACTGCAACTTCTGCCGGAGCGGCCGGGAGACCCTCTGCCCCGAGTTCCAGGGCTACGTGGGCCTGGCCTGCGACGGCGGATACGCGGAATACATGACCCTCCCGGCCGTGAACCTCTGCAAGATCCCAGAGGGGGTGAGCGCCCTGGACGCCTGCGTGGCG
>JBBTDR010000713.1:0-3043 GCA_038042665.1 Nitrospinota bacterium | reverse complement strand
ACGTGCGCTTCGCCTCGGTCTACCGCTCCTTCGGCACCATCAAGGACTTCGAGGAGGAGCTCCAGAAGCTCTCCCGCAGGGGTTGAGCGCCTCCCCTCCCTGCCGGGGAAGAGGCGCGGAGGCTCCGCTCAGTCGGCGAGGGTTTCTCCTTCGGGTTCGCGGCCCGCGTGGGAGGCGCCCGAGGCGAAGAGGCGCCCGATTTCTCCGGCCGAGAACCCGGCCTCCTCCAGCACCTCCCGGGAGTGCTCCCCCAGCCCCGGCGCGGCCAGGGGCCGGCGGGGAGCGAGGTCCGCGAACCGGGGCGGGAGCCGCAGGGCCGGATGGCTTCCGCCCGCCGGATGCGGGTTCTCGCGGGTGAGCCCCCGGGCGCGCACCTGGGGTTGGGAGAAGACCTCCTCGACGTCCAGCACGGGGCTCACGCACACCTCCTCGCCTTCGAAGAGGGCGAGCCATTCCGCCTGGGTCCGCTCCCGGAAGGTCTCCTCCAGGGCCGCGATCACCTCGCGCCGCCGCTCCCCCCGCGCCGAGGATTCCCCTTCGAACTCCAGCCGGCCGATGAGGCGGCAGAGGTTTTTCCAGAACTTGGGCTCCGAGCAGGCCACCGCGAGCCAGCGGCCGTCCGCCGTGGGGTAGAGGCGGTAGCTGGGGCGCCGGCCGTTGTGGCGGGTGGTCTCGCGCCCGCCGGGCGTGCCGCAGGAGAGGAAGTACTGGGCGTGGTGGGCCAGGAACCCCACCGCGGTGTCCAGCATGGCCATGTCGATGAACTGCCCCCGGCCGGTCCGCTCCGCCTGGCGGAGGGCGGCCACGATCGCGAAGGCGGCCCACATCCCCGCGCCGATGTCGGCGAAGGGGACGCCCGGGATGAAGGGGGGGCCTCCGGCGGGGCCGGTGAGCCCGACCGTTCCTCCCATCGCCTCGAAGTTGAGGTCGTGGCCGGGCGCGCGGGCGAGGGGGCCGTCCTGGCCGTAGCCGGTGATGGCGCAGTAGATGAGCCGGGGACTCTCCCGGGAAAGCCGGCCGTAGCCCACCCCCAGGCGGTCGAGGACGCCTGGCCGGAAGCTCTCGACGAGGACATCCGCCCGCTTCACTAGGCGGAGGAGGGCCTCTACCCCCTCGGGATGCTTGAGGTCGAGGGCGAGGCTCCGCTTGTGGATGTTGCAATAGAGGTGGAAGGCGGAAGCGCCACGGCCATCTAGGGGGGTGGCCATCCGTCCGTAATCGCCCCGGGTGGGGTCCTCGACCTTGATGACGTCCGCCCCCAGGTGGGCGAGCATGAGGGTGCACTGCCCTCCCGGCAGGAGCCGGGTGAGGTCGAGCACCCGAACGCCGGAGAGCGGCATCGGGAATCCTCCTTGACGGGTCGCGCGCCCGGGGAGCCGGTGTGAATGACCCCAAGCCGTACCATCCGGCCCGGCAAAGGTCAATCCTTGGGCCGTCCCAAGGGGTCGGCATCCCGCCTTTCCGGCCGGCGCGGAGATGGGCTAACCTGTGCCGGTTTCAGGGGGCGCATTTTCCCCGGCCCGGCGGTTGAAGCGCCGAGAGGGCCGGTGATTGGGTCTTGTGCCAAATGAAGGGAGCGGAGATGACCACGATCGTTCAGATCACGGCGAGGGAGATCCTCGACTCCCGCGGCAATCCCACCGTCGAGGCGGACGTCCGCTTGGCCGGGGGCGGCTTCGGCCGGGCGGCCGTGCCCAGCGGCGCCAGCACGGGCAAGCGCGAGGCGGTCGAGCTGCGCGACGGCCGCAAGGCCTACTACCTGGGCAGGGGGGTCACCCAGGCGGTCGGGAACGTCCACAAGGTGATCGCCCCGGCCCTCGTGGGCATGGACGCCGCCGACCAGCGGGCCGTGGACCAGAAGATGCGCGGCCTGGACGGCACCCGGAACAAGGGCCGGTTGGGGGCGAACGCCATCCTCGCCGTCTCCATGGCGGCGGCCAAGGCGGCGGCGGACGCCCACGATCTCCCCCTCTACCGCTACCTGGGCGGCGCGGGGGCTTGCACCCTGCCCGTGCCCATGATGAACATCGTGAACGGCGGCGCCCACTCGGACAACCGGGTGGACTTTCAGGAGTTCATGGTGATGCCCGTGGGGGCCAAGAGCTTCGGCGAGGGGCTCCGGATGGGGGTGGAGATCTTCCACAACCTCAAGACCGTCCTCAAGGGCCGGGGCTACAGCACATCGGTCGGCGACGAGGGTGGCTTCGCCCCCGACCTCAAGAGCAACGACGAGGCCATCGAGACCATCCTCGAAGCCTCCGTCCAGGCGGGCTACAAGCCGGGGCAGGACGTCATGATCGCCCTCGACCCGGCCTCGAGCGAACTCTACGAGAACGGCAAGTACGTCTTCCGCTGGTCGGACAAGAGCCGGAAGAGCTCCGACGAGCTGGTGAAGTTCCTGGAGAGCTGGGTGCGCCAGTATCCCATCATCAGCATCGAGGACGGCTGCGCCGAGGACGACTGGAGGGGCTGGGCCGCGCTCACCCAGGCGCTGGGCGGCAAGGTGCAGCTCGTGGGGGACGACCTCTTCGTGACGAACACCGAGATCCTGGCCAAGGGCATCGCCGAGGGGGTGGCCAACAGCATCCTGATCAAGGTGAACCAGATCGGCACCCTGACCGAAACCCTCGAAGCCATCCAGATGGCCACCCGGGCGGGCTACACCTCGATCATCTCCCACCGCTCGGGGGAGACCGAGGATACCACCATCGCCGACCTGGCCGTGGCCTCGAACGCGGGGCAGATCAAGACGGGGTCGGCGAGCCGCACCGACCGGCTGGCGAAGTACAACCAGCTCCTGCGCATCGCGGAGGAGCTGGGCGGCTCGGCCGTCTTCCCCGGCATGGGGGCCTTCTTCAGCATCAGCCGCGGGAGGAAGGCGTCTTCCCGCAAGCGGTAGCGGAAAAGTTCGACGCCGCCGGGCGGCCGGCCGCACCGGCGGCGTCTACAGCTCGCGGGGCGCGCTTCCCTGCGACTGGCGGTGTTCCCCGAGCTGTGAGGGCCTTCCTTAAGCTGCCGTTAACTCGTGCTGTGCGGCGCGCAG
>JBBTDR010000712.1:0-3757 GCA_038042665.1 Nitrospinota bacterium | reverse complement strand
GGGTGGTTTCTCAAGATTCATCACCACCCCCCATCGCGCCCGTCTTTCCGGGTCCCCAGGCGGCGAGCCGCCTGGGCGGGGCGCTCCCTCCCCCCGTGAAGGGGGGCGGATTTTTTCCTTCCCCCCTTTCTGTTGGGTCCCCAAACCGGCTTGCCGGTTTGGGAGGAGGGGGGGTGGTATTGGGGGGGTGGTTTTAAGTAAATCCCTCCCGGCGCTGGCGCGGCCACCCCTCCCCGGGCCATAATCCGGGCCGGATCGGCCCCGGCTTTTCCCCCTTTCGTTGGGAGTGAAGGGGTGGACTTCGCCTTCGACGAACGCCAAGAAATGATGCGCCGCACCCTCCACGGGCTGCTCGCCCGGGTCTGCCCCCCCGAGTACGCCATGGAGTGCGACCGGAAGGGCGATGCCCCCGTGGAAGCCTACCTCGCCCTCGCCCGGGACGGCTGGATCGGCATCTCCGTCCCGGAGGCTTACGGGGGCCAGGGCGGCAGCGCCCTCGACCTCGCCATCGTGCTCGAAGCCGCCGGGATGCACTACCTGGACCTGGCCACCGTCATCTTCCGGAACGTCTGCTACGGCTGCGAGGCCATCCTCATCAGCGGCACCGAGCAGCAGAAGGCCCGGTATGTCCCCGCCGCGGTGAAGGGCGAGGCTTTCTTCGCCTTCAGCCTCACCGAGCCCGACGCGGGCTCGGACGCCGCGGCCATCGTCACCCGCGCCGACCGCGAGGGCGGCGTTTTCCGGATCACGGGGGTCAAGAACTTCACCTCCGGCATGCCCATCGCCCACCACATCCTCGTGGCGGCCCGCACCAGCAGCTCCGGCCCGAAGCACGAGGGGATCACCAACTTCCTCATCCCCGCCAAGCGGGAGGGGGTCACCTGGAAGAAGCTCCCCGTCCTCGGCCACCGGGCGATGGGCACCTCGGTCGTCTACTACGACGGGGTGGAGGCGCGGGAGGACGAGGTGCTGGGCGGCGTGGACCAGGGCTGGAAGGGGCTCATGGCCTACCTGAACTACGAGCGCCTTTGCCTCTCGGCCGCCCGGACGGGGGCCGCCGCGGCCGCCCTGGAGCTGGCCATCTCCCACGCCCGGGAGCGCAAGCAGTTCGGCCGGCCCATCGGCTCCCAGCAGGCCGTGAGCCACATGATAGCCGAGATGCACACGCTGGTGGACACGGCGCGGCTCCAGGTCTACCGCTTCGCCTGGCTGGCCTCCCAGGGCAAGGCCGGGCGCCTGGAGGCCGCCACCCTCAAGCTCTACGCGGGGGAGGCCTACAAGCGGGTGGCCGACCTGGGGGTCCAGGTGATGGGGGGCTACGGCTACATCGCCGAGGCGCCGATGGAGCGGCACTACCGCGACGCCCGCCTCGCCACCATCGGGGCGGGGACGAGCGAGATCCAGCGCAACATCATCGCCAAGGCGCTTGGGCTTTGATTCCAGGGGCTCCGGGCCCCCTTGAAAAAACCGCGAATCGCGGGGAAACTGAGGGGGCCGCCCCCTTTTGCGGACGCCCGCCGGGGGAAGCCGCCTTCTGCCTTCATCCCTTGAACCGAGGACCTGTCTTCATGCCGCTGGACCCGGCCGTGCTGAAACGCGAGTTCCCCGAATTCGAGCTGCGGGTGGAGCGCGGGAAAATCCGCGAGTACGCGCTCGTCCTCGGCCTCCAGGACCCGGTGCACACCGACCCCGGGGCCGCCCGGGCGGCGGGCTACGCGGATGTGGTGGCCCCCCCGACCTTCACCCGGCAGTTCTGGCACGAGAACCTCGAGAACGACCCCATGCCCCACCTGGGCTACGACCCCAAGCGCCGCCTCCACGGGGAGCAGGAGTTCGAATACTTCAAGCCCCTCGTGGCGGGCATGGTGCTGCGGGGGAGGAACGTCATCGTCTCCCACGAGGAGAAGCCGGGGAAGCGGGGCGGCATGATGACCTTCGTGGTCATCGAGACGCGCTTCACCGACGAGAAGGGCGATCTCGTCCAGATCGCGCGGCGCACCCTCATCGAGACGGCCGCACCGCCGAAGACCGGCAAGTGAGGGACGGCCATGCCGACGGCCCTGACCTACGCCAAATGGGAAGGCCTGGCCGAGGGGGCGCAGCACGAGCTCGCCGCCGGCCCCATCACCCGCACCGACCTCGTGCGCTACGCCGGGGCGAGCGGGGACTTCAACCCGAACCACCACGACGAGATCTACGCCATCCGCGCGGGCTTCGAGAAGCCCTTCGCCCAGGGCATGCTCCAGGGGGGCTATCTGGGGCGCGCGCTGAGCGAATGGCTGGGCCCCGCCGCGCTCCGCAAGTTCCGCATCCGCTTCATCGCCCAGGCCTGGCCGGGCGATGTGGTAACCTGCAAGGCCCGGGTGACCCGCCGCTACGCGGAAGCCGGGGAGAAGCGGGTGGACATCGAGGCCGAGGCGGTCACCCAGCGCGGGGACGTTCTCATCAAGGCCACGGCCACGGCGGCGCCGGCGGCCTGACCCACGGATAAGGAGCAAGCGCCGATGCTGGAAGGCTACCGCATCATCGAGACGGGCCAGGTGATCGCCGGGACGGGCGGGGGGATGATCCTCGCCGACATGGGCGCCGAGGTCATCAAGGTGGAGGCCCCCGCCGGGGACCTGGGCCGCAACCCGAACATCGCCGGCCTGGGGCCCATCTCGAGCATCTTCCTCACCTTCAACCGGGGCAAGAAGAGCGTCGTCCTGGACCTCAAGCAGCCCGAGGGCAAGGAGGTGTTCCTCGACCTCACCGCCCGCGCCGACGCCCTCATCGCGAACTTCCGGCCCGGCACCCTGGATCGGCTGGGCCTCGGCTTCCAGGCGCTCAAGGAGCGCAACCCCGGGATCATCCTCGTGGACTCGAGCGGCTACGGCGAGGGCGGGCCCTGGCGGGACCACACCGCCTTCGACCTCGTCCTCCAGGGCGTCAGCGGCCACATGTCCATCACGGGGGAGCCGGGGAGGCCCCCCGCGCGGCACGGCGTCCCCACGGCGGACATCACGACCGCCCTCTACTGCGCCCTGGCCTGCATGGGCGGGCTGCTCGGGCGCGCCCGGGGGGGCGGGGCCGCCCACCTCGAAGTGCCCATGTTCGACGTCCAGCTGGCCATGCTGGGCTATGTCTCCACCATGTACCTGAACAATGGGGATCTCCCCGGACCGCCGGGGAGCGCCCACGAGTACATGGTCCCCTACCAGGCTTTCGCCACGAAGACGATCTACATCGTGCTCTCCCCGCGCGAGGAGCGCTTCTGGAAGAAGATGTGCGAGGTGATGGGCATCCCCGAGCTGGCGGACGACCCCCGCTACAAGACGAACGACCTGCGCTCGAAGAACCGGGCCGGGCTGCTCCCCAGGCTGGAGGGCATCCTCCGCGCCCGTCCGGGGGAAGAGTGGCTGGAGCTTTTCGCAAAGGCCGGGGTGCCGAGCGCCCCCGTGAACCCGCTGGATCGCGCCCTCGAAAATGACCAAGTGAGGGCCCGCAACCTCATCCGCTCCTACGAGTTCCCGGGCCTCGGGAAGGTCCGTCTGGTGGGGAACCCCATCCTCAACCGCTCCGCCGGAGGCAATCCCGACCCCCGCCCCGCCCCCCTCCTCGGGGAGCACACCGGGGCCGTCCTCCGGGACGTCCTGGGCTACCCGGAGGACCGGATCGCCTCCCTCCTGGCCTCGGGGGCGGCCCAGGCCCCCTGCGTGGCCAGCACCGTCAAGGCCTGAGCCCCCTCATGCCCCCCCGCCCCAACCGGGAAAGCTTC
>JBBTDR010000711.1:0-2162 GCA_038042665.1 Nitrospinota bacterium | reverse complement strand
ATTGGACCGAGGGTTTCGGCCGTTGCGCCGTCGGCTTGGTGGAGTGCTCCGACGATGCCCCTTGCCCGCTCCACGAGGCCTGGAAGCCGCTCCGCAGCCAGATCAACGACTACCTGAAGGGCATCTCGGTGGCGGACCTGGCCACCGCCCTGAACCGCAAGCGCCAGATCCTGAACCGGAAACTCCCCATTTCCCGCGCGGCCAGCGAGAGATGAATTTTTGGTAGAGTCCCGATGGGGAATGGGTTCGCCTTGTCATGCCGGAGGGGTGGTTCGGCTTCGGCGAGCTCAGCCGAGCCGCGGCCGCCCCTGCCCTCAGGATAGCTTCCGCGAGGCAGCTGCGGTTCAGCCCGCCGGTTCCTTGCGCCGATGGCGCCCGGAATGGCAGGAAAATGCAGGGAATGAGGGCGCTGCTGTTTTTTCCTCTAGAAATTCAGATTTGAAATTCGTATAATCGCTTTCAGCCCCCCAAGAACCTCTCCCGGCCCGGCGGGCCCGAGAGGTGTGGCGTTGTCGATCGTAGAGGAGGGTGGGGCGGCCCCCCCCCTCGTCTATGGTGGAATTTTGGTCCATGGTGGAATTTCGTTGTTTTCTCTGACTTCGCTGCTCAGGACGGGCGGCGCGGGTGCGCGCTCCGGCGCGGGCCGGTGGCGCGGGCGGGCGATTCGAGCGCGAGGGAGCTGAACACGATGTTCTCCTGGCTGCCGGAAAACGTGGCCACCTTCGGTGGGGACATCGATTCCATCTTCCACTTCATCTACGTCATCGTGGGCGTCTGGTTCGTGCTGACCCAGGGCTTCCTGGCCTATTGCCTCATCCGTTTCCGGCGCCGCCCGGGCGGCCGCCCTCCCTACCTGCACGGCAACACCCCCGCGCAGGCCGCCTGGATCCTGGTCCCCTTGGTCATCGTCCTGGTGCTCGACCTCTGGATCGACTTCCGCAGCGCCGACGTGTGGGCCAAGGTGAAGCTCACCTCGCCCCAGCCCGAGGTGGTGGTGGAGGCCGCGGGCAAGCAGTTCAACTGGATATTCACCTACCCGGGGCCGGACGGCAGGTTCGGCACCCCCGACGACAAGAAGGTGGAGAACGAGCTGCACGTGCCGGTGAACAAGGTGGTGCAGGTGGTGCTCAAGGGCGAGGACGTCATCCACAGCTTCTTCGTCCCGCACCTGCGGCTGAAGCAGGACGTGGTCCCCGGCCGCGCCATCCGCGCCTGGTTCCAGGCGACGAAGCCCGGCCGCTACGAGATTCCCTGCGCCGAGCTGTGCGGCGCCGGCCACTCCGGCATGAAGGGCTGGCTGCACGTCCACACGGACGAGGCGTACAAGGCGTGGGCCGGCAGGCTCTGGCCCGCCTCCTGAGGGGCGCGGGGGCGCGCCGTCCCACGGGCGAGAGAGGGGCGCGATGAGCGGAGCGATGGCAGCGGCCGGAGGGGGCGGCCACGCCGGCCTCCATGCGGAGCCGGCGGGCTTCTGGCGGAAGTACGTCTTCTCCACCGATCACAAGATGATCGCCCGGCAGTACCTGCTGATCTCCCTGTTCTGGTCGGCGGTGGGCGGCGTCTTCGCCTACATGATCCGCTGGCAGCTCGCGCATCCGGACACGAACATCCCGCTCTTCGGCCGCCCCATCGGGCCGGACGAGTACAACGCCCTCGTGACCCTGCACGGGACCATCATGGTCTTCTTCGTGGCCATGCCCCTGCTGCTGGCGGCCTTCGGCAACTTCCTCATCCCGCTGATGATCGGCGCCCGGGACATGGCCTTCCCCCGGCTGAACATGACGTCGGTCTGGGTGCTGGGCGCCGCCTCGGCGGTGCTGCTCCTCTCCTTCTTCGTGGAGGGAGGGCCCGCCGCCGCCGGGTGGACGGGCTACCCGCCCCTCTCCGCGCGCACGGCCTACGTGGGGGCGGAGCTGGGGATGGACCTCTGGCTGGTGGCGCTGGCGCTGGAGTTCGCCTCCTTCCTCATGGGCGGCATCAACTTCCTCGTCACCCCGATGAACCTGCGCACCCGCGGGATGAGCCTCCTCCGCATGCCGCTGTTCGTCTGGATGGTGATGATCGCCTCCGCCCTCTTCCTCCTCTCGGTGGGGCCCCTGATCGCGGGCGCCGTCATGCTGCTGCTGGACCGGAACCTGGGGACGAGCTTCTTCCTGGCGGAG
>JBBTDR010000710.1:0-2339 GCA_038042665.1 Nitrospinota bacterium | reverse complement strand
CTATCCGCCCCTCCCGAGTTGGAATGACAACCCTCACCCATGAGGTTTGATCTTGAAATCCATCTCCGGGACAGGACCCTAGAGCCCCAGGACCTCGGCCATGCCGTAGAGGGCGGGGGGCTGCTTCACCACCCAGCGGGCGGCCCGGATGGCCCCGGCGGCGAAGTTGTCCCGGCTCGAGGCCCGGTGGGTGATCTCGACCCGCTCGCCCATCCCGAAGAAATAGACCGTGTGCTCCCCGGCCACGTCCCCCCCGCGCAGGGTCTGCATCCCGATGGCCCTGGGGGGCCGCTTGCCCGTCTGCCCCTCGCGGTGGAAGACGGCGTCGCCGGGGTAGCTCCGCCCCAGGGCGCGGGCCACGATCTCGCCCATCCGGACGGCGGTGCCCGAGGGGGCGTCCACCTTCTGGTTGTGGTGGGCCTCGAGAATCTCGGCGTCGTAGGCCTCCCCCAGGAGGCGGGCCGCCTCCTCGATGAGCTTGAAGGCCACGTTCACCCCCACGCTCATGTTGGGGGAGAGGACGATGGGCACCTTGCGGGCGGCCTCCGCCACGGCCTGGCGCTGCTCCGGGGAGAGGCCCGTGGTGCCGATGACGGCGGCCATGCCCTTGGCGGCGGCCAGCCGGGCGTGGCCCGCGCTGGCCTCGGGGGTGGCGAAGGAGATGAGGACGTCCCCCGCCACCTCGCCCTCGTCCGAGGTGAGGGCCACCTGGAGGGGCCCCACGCCGGCGTTCGCCCCGGCGTCCCCCCCCAGGGCCGGGAGGCCGGGCCGCTCGAGGGCGCAGGCGAGCGACATGTCGCCCTGGGCGGCGATCTGATGAATGATCCGGCATCCCATCCGGCCCGCCGCCCCCGCCACAGCCACCCGTATGGACACCCGTTTCTCCTTCCCGCGAAAGGACTTCCCGGCCCCAATCCCTCTCCGGCGGGGGCATTATATACCCTCCCCTCCGCCGGGAGGGAACCCGGGGGCGTCTCACCCTGACGAGGGAGGCGCGTCCGGGCGCGGCTTCCCTGGACCCCTCCAGGATTCTGTTGGATATTGGTGAGCCGTGAGACCCGATACCTCAACAGCCTGGGGGGTGGAGTTGGCGAAACTGCCGCCCGAGCCGAACGACGACCCGGTCTGGGTCCGGCGCTGCAAGGCGGGGGAGGCGGACGCCTTCGAGCCCCTGGTCCTGCGCCACGCGGGCCGGGTGCGGCGGCTGGTCTGGGGGCTCCTGGGGGAGCGCCGGGAGGAGGCCGAGGATGTGGTGCAGGAGATCTTCCTCAAGGCCTACCTCGCCCTGCCCCGCTTCCGGGAGGAGGCTCGCTTCTCGACCTGGCTCTACCGGATCGCCGTCAACCACTGCCGGGACCTCGGGCGGCGTGCCCCGCCGCCCCACGTGGAGCTCGGCGAGGCCGGGGTGGAGGCCCTCCCCGCCCCCGCCGGGGAGGAGGCCGGAGAAGAGGCTCCCCTCTCCCCCGTCCGCCGGGAGGAGCTCGGCCGCCTGCTCGCGGGCCTGAGCGAGCGGCAGCGGAGGATCCTGGTGATGCGCGAGATCGAGGGCCTCAGCTATGATGAGATCGGCGAGGTGCTCCGGATCCCGCCGGGCACCGTCCGGTCCCGCCTCAACCGGGCGCGGGCCGGCCTGCTGAGGGCCGCCGGGCGGATGCGAAAGGGTGAGCCATGACGAGTTGGCGCGCGTGGAGAGAGAGCCTGCGCAGGGCCTGGAGCTGGGAGGAGGCCTCCCCGCCGGACCCCGCCGTCCGCCGGCTGAAGGCCCTCCTCGCCTCGGCCCGCCCGGCCGAGGACCCCGCCGCCGACGCCCGGCTGTGGAAGAAGCTCAGCACCCGGATCGCGGCCCTCGAGCGCGGGGACGCCGGGGCCCCGCTGAGCTGGTTCCTCGCCTCCGTGGGGCCCCGCTTCGCGGCCGCCGCCGCCCTCGCCCTGATCCTGACCGTGGGGCTGGCCTGGACCCAGGAGCCGTTCTCTCCGGGCGCCTCCAGCGCCGCCGTCCAGCTGGCCACCCTCGTGGAGAGCCCCGAGGACGCCCTGGGCGCGGCGCTCCGGGCGGGCGGCGGGGACGACCTGTTCCAGTACATCGCCTACACCTCGGGCCGGTGAGCCGGGCCGGAGAGGAGGCCGCCTTGAGCTGGCTGCGCAACCCCAAGGTCAAGGCCACCCTCGCCCTGCTCGCCATCTTCCTCCTCGGCGGGGGCACGGGCTATGTGGCGGGCTACTGGCGGGGGATGACGAGCGCCTGGACCGGCGGCTGGGCCGACGGCTGGGGCCGGTGGGCCCCCCGGGGGGGCCCGCCCGGCGAGGAGCGATCCGCCGGCCGCGCCGAGTTCTTCCTG
>JBBTDR010000709.1:0-1884 GCA_038042665.1 Nitrospinota bacterium | reverse complement strand
GACGTGGGCCAGGGTGGCGATGCCGTCGTAGAAGGTGAAGAAGAGGAAGTGGACGCGCAGGTAGACCGCCCCCAGCTCCCGCACCTGGGGGTCGGTGGTCATCAGCCCCATGAGGAAGGGCGCGAAGAGGAAGCCCAGCCCGCCCACCGCCACGGTGTAGAGGACGGTGAGGAAGATGGACTGGCCCGCCGCGAGGGCGGCCCCCTCGTTGTCCCCCGCCCCCACGCGCTGGGCCACGATGGCGCCCCCGGCGATGCGGGCCCCGAGGGGCACCGAGCGCAGGAAGAAGCTCATCATGAAGCACAGCGAGACCGCCGCCAGGAACTCCGGCCCGAGCTGTCCCACCCAGTAGAGCTCCACCACGGTGTCCATGTTCCAGGCGATCTGCTCCCCGCACGAGGGCAGGGCGAGCTTGGCCAGCCCCCGCCAGAGCGGCCCCCGGGTGTAGTCGTAGCGCTCGTGGGCCGGGCGCGGGCTCACGGCGCGGCCCCTCCCTCCGCCGGGCGGGCGGTCAGCGCCTGCACCCGCTTCTGCCAGCCGGTGACGAACCAGAGGAGGAGGGCCGCCCCGCCGACGAGCTGGGCCTCCGCCACCGCCCACCACACCCCCAGCTCCCGCCCCCCGAGGGGGGTCGAGAGGAGCCAGGCCCCGGGGAGGAGCACCCCCCAGCGCACCGCCGCCTCCACCAGCATCGGCGGGGTGGCGGCGGCGGCCCCCTCGAAGATGCCCGAGAGGGTGCGGCGGGCCGCCTCGAAGCCCATCCCCAGGCTGAGCACCCGCATGCAGGCCGTCGCGGCGGCCACTCCGTCCCCTTGCATCCCGAAGAAGCGCACGATCGCCTCCGCCCAGACGAACACGCAGGCGGCCGTCACCGCCATCACCGCGCCCACCGCCCCGAGCGCCGCCCAGGCCGAGCGCCGGGCCCGGTCGGGGAGGAGGGCGCCGATGTTCTGCCCCACGAGGGTGCGCGCCGAGCCCTGGAAGGCGTAGCCGGGGGTGAGGCCCATGTTGTTCACCCGGTTGCCCACCCCCCAGGCCGCCAGGGCGGCCGGCCCGAAGCGGGAGACCAGCCCCACGAGCACGATGTTGGCGCTGCGCTCGAAGAGCACCTGGCCCGTGGCGGGCCAGGCGAGCTGGAGGATGCGCCGCATGGGCGCGGCGGCGGGCCAGAGGTGACCCAGCCGCAGGCGGATGCGCGAGAGCCCCCCCAGCAGGACGGCCATCATCACGGCGCAGCCGACCAGCCGGCCCGCCCCGAGGCCCCAGCCCGCGCCGCCCAGGCCGAGCTCGGGGATGGGGCCCGCCCCGTGCATGAAAAGCGGCATGACGGCGAAGGTGATCACCGAGCTCGCGAGCATGGGCCCGGCCGAGATCGCGGACTCCCCCGCCGCCCGGAAGATGGAGCCGCAGGCGAAGATGCCGTCGGTGATGATGAGCACCAGGAAGCCCGCCCGCAGGTAGGCCGCCCCCGGGCCGACGATGGCGGGGTCGGAGCTGAACAGGCGCATCATCTCCTCGGCGAAGACGAAGCCCAGGAGGGTGAGGGGCAGGCAGTAGAGGACGTGCAGGACGAGCGTCTGGCCCGCCAGGAGGGCCGCCCCCGCCATGTCCCCCGCCCCCACGCGCTGGGCCACGAGGGCCTGCCCCGCGACGCGGAGGCCGAGCGCCCCCGAGCGGGCGAGCATGTGGATGAGGAAGCCGATGGACATGGCCGCGATGGCGGACTCCCCCAGGCGCCCCACCCAGTAGATCTCCACGATGGTGTCCACGTTCCAGGCGATCTGCTCGAGGAAGACCGGCACGGCGAGGTTGAGGAGGCCCCGCCCGATGGACCCCCGGGTGTAGTCGTAGGGCCGGCGGCTCAAGCCTCGGCCCGGCGGGGCA
>JBBTDR010000708.1:0-1297 GCA_038042665.1 Nitrospinota bacterium | reverse complement strand
GGCAACGAGCTAGGTCAACCTAAGGCAAATGGTTCAGCGTTCTACTCGACCGAGCTTAGGAAGGCTCGCATCCCTCCTTCCTAGAGGAACGGGGGCCGGGAACCCCCTGGCGGGAAGGGGGAGCTTCACGCTATCATAGGGAGATGGAGAGCCAGGGAGCGGGGACCGGGCAATGGGCCCTGCGCGCTCGCATCGCCGCGCTCTCGGCCCTGACGCTCTTCCTCGAGATGCTCCTGGTCCGCTGGATCGGGACCGAGGTGCGCATCTTCGCGTACCTTCAGAACGGCGTCCTGGTATGCTGTTTCATGGGCCTCGGCCTGGGAGCCATGAGGTCGCGGGCGCCGGCAAGGCTCCTCCCCGGCGTCCTGGGCCTGATCCTGATCGCGCTCTTCATCCGCGATCCCTTCCGCTGGCACCTCAGCGAACTGGTGACCCAAGGCCTGGCGGCCATCGAGGAGACTCCGATCTGGGGACGCGTGCTCGAGTCCGCGGGGGCCCTCTCCTCCCCGCGGGTGCGCCTGGAGCTGGCTTTGGCGGCGATCGGCGCGACGACTCTCATCCTGGGCGCGGTGGCCGCGGCCTTCCATCCCCTGGGGCAGTGGCTGGGACGCTGGCTGGACGAAGACCCGCGCCCCCTGAAAGCCTACACTTCCAATCTCCTGGGGAGCTTGGCGGGGATCGCTCTCTTCGACGCGGCGACCGCGGCCGAGACGCCGCCTCGGCTATGGCTGGCCGCGGCCGGGGTGGGTCTGGCCCTGCTGGCTCCCGTCTCCGAGGAACCTCGCTGGGCGCGCCGGGCCGCCGCTCTCCTGGCTCTGCTCTGGCCGCTGGCCTGTCCGGGCTCGGGGGAGCGGGTGGCTTGGTCTCCGTACCAGAAGCTCGAGGCCCTGCCCCTCTGGGATGTGGACGGCCGGACCGGCCGTCCACAGGTCTGCGGAGAAGTGATCCGAGTCAACAACACGGGGTTCCAAGCCATGGTGGACCTGGACCCCGCTCGCTGGGCCGAGCGGCCCGACCTCTATCCTCCCAAGGAGGCCGAGGTCTCCCACTATGTCCTGCCCTACCGGATCGTCGGGCCGCGCGAGCGCGTCCTCGTCGTCGGCGCGGGCGCGGGCAACGACGTGGCCGCGGCTCTTCGCGCCGGGGCGGGCCGGGTCCATGCCGTCGAGATAGACCCCGTCGTCCTGCGCTGGGGCATGGAGCGGCATCCCGGGCGGCCCTACGCATCCTCCCGGGTGGAGCGGACGGTGGATGACGCCCGCGCCTTCTTCCGGCGGGACCGCGGCGCCTACGCTCT
>JBBTDR010000707.1:0-6069 GCA_038042665.1 Nitrospinota bacterium | reverse complement strand
ACCTCGGCGGGGGCGCCGGGGTCCTCGGCCGGGTTCATCCGGGGCCGGTAGGCGGTGAGGGCCCGGAGGGGGGTCACCCCCGGCTTCGAGGGGCCGGCGGCGCTCCCGTAGGGGAGGATGGAGGAGTAGGCCAGCCAGCCGATGCGGAGCTCCTTGCGTTCGATGATGGCGGGCCGCCGGGACTGGGCCAGGTTCATCCCGCAGCCGACGAGGGGGATGCGGCGCTCCTTCATGAGGGCGAGGGTGTCGCGGAAGGCCTCCTCACCGTAGTCCATGGCGTGGTTGTTGGCGAAGCACAGGACGTCGAAGCCCGCCTCGAGGAGGGCCCGGTCCATCTCGGGGGCGCCGCGCAGGAGGATCTTGTCCGGGGCGCCCCGGCCCCGGCGGGAGAGGGGGCACTCGAGGTTGGCGAAGGCGGCGCCGGCGCGGCGGAAGAGGGGGGCGATCCGGCCGAAGGCGCCCTCGCCCTTGGAGCGGTTGAGGGCGACGTCGCCCCCCGCGAGCAAAGTGCAGGAAGCCCGGGCGGCCATGTTATTCGGTCAGGCAGAGGGCGTGGTCGGGGCGGAAGGTGAGATACACCTTCTGGCCCGGCGCGAGCTGCTCGAAATGGTCGATCTGCACCCCCACCTCGAACGGGCCGACCTGGACCTGGCAGTCGAGGAAGTTGCCCAGGTAGACGGTGTCGATGACCTGGCCCTCGATCAGGTTGGCGGCGTCCTGGGGCGGACTGAGGTGCAGGATGAGGTCCTCGGGCCGCACGCTCAGGATGATGCGGCCGCCGGGCTTCGCGCCCTCCCCCCCCGCGGCCCTGAGGCGGAGGGAGGGGCGGTTCACTCCGGCGGAGAGCTCGATGTCGGCGTAGTCGCCGCTGCGGCCCAGGAGCTTGCCCTCCATCAGGTTGGCCGCCCCGATGAAGTTGGCGACGAAGGCGTTCGCGGGCCGGGAGTAGATGCTGTGCGGGTCGCCGATCTGCTGGATGACGCCCTTGTGCATGACCACCACCCGGTCGCTCATGACCAGGGCCTCGGACTGGTCGTGGGTGACGTAGACGGAGGTGATGCCCACCTCGTGCTGGAGGCGCGAGAGTTCCACCCGCATCTGCTCGCGGAGCTTGGCGTCGAGGTTGCTGAGGGGCTCGTCGAAGAGCACGACCCTCGGATTGTAGACGATGGCGCGGGCGAGGGCCACGCGCTGCCGCTGGCCGCCGGAGAGCTTGGTGGCGTAGCGCCCGGCCAGGTGGCCGAGGCCCACCAGGTCGAGGGCCTTGGAGGTCTTGTCCCGGATCTCGGCCCGGCCGCACCGCCGGACGCGGAGGCCGTAGGCCACGTTGTCGAACACGGTCATGTGGGGCCAGACGGCGTAGCTCTGGAACACCATCCCCAGGTTCCGCTGCTCGGGGGAGAGGTGGATGCCCTTGGCGGGAGAGGAGACGACGTCGCCCTCGATGCGGATCTCGCCGCCGTCGGGCTTCTCGAGGCCGGCGATGCAGCGCAGGGTGGTGGTCTTCCCGCACCCGGAGGGGCCGAGCAGGGTGACGAACTCCCCCCGCTCGACGCTCAGGCTCACGCCGTTGACCGCGACTTCCGGGCCGAAGCGCTTGGTGAGCCGATCCAATTCGACGAAGGACATGAGCGCTCCCCGCTTAGGGCCGGATGGCCAGCGTGTGCGCTGGGTCCAGGCGGAGGTAGACGTGATCGCCGGGGCGCAGCCGCTCCCGCGAGTGGGCGAGGACCTTCCACTCGAAGTCCCCCCAGCGGACGCGGCAGTCCTGGCAGTTGCCGAGGAAGATGGTCTGGACGACCTCGCCGCGGATGCCGCTGGAGAGGGTCTGGGGGTCGCGCAGGGCGTCGATGTTCTCGGGACGGACGGAGAGGACGGCTTCGGCGCCCTCGGCCAGCCCCTCCGCCAGCTGGCAGGGGACGCGGGCCTTGTCCTGCCCCTGGGCGACTTCGATCTCCCCCCGGCCGGGGCCGAGCACGCGCACGACGCGCCCCTCCAGCAGGTTGGCCACCCCGATGAAGTTGCTCACGAAGCGGTTGAGCGGGCGGGCGTAGATGGCGTGCGGCCCCCCGGTCTGCTCGATGAGGCCCTTGCTCATGACGATGATGTGGTCGCTCATGACGAGGGCCTCGGATTGGTCGTGCGTGACGTAGACCGAGGTGATGCCGACTTCGTGCTGGATGCGCTTGAGCTCCACCCGCATCTGCTCGCGGAGCTTGAGGTCGAGGTTGCTGAGGGGCTCGTCGAAGAGGAGGAGCCGGGGGCGGAAGACGATGGCGCGGGCCAGGGCCGCGCGCTGCTGCTGGCCGCCGGAGAGGTTGGTGGCCAGCTTGCCGGCCATGTCGGTGAGGCCGACGAGGCGCAGGGCCTCGGCCACGCGATCGCCGATCTCGGAGGAGCTCATCTTCCGGATCTCGAGGGGGTAGGCCACGTTCTGGGTGACGGTCATGTGGGGCCAGATGGCGTAGCTCTGGAACACCATGCCGATGTCGCGCCTCTCGGGAGGCAGGTAGGCCCCCCGGGAGACCGAGGTGAAGAGGATGCCGCCGACGCTGATCTCCCCCGCGTCGGGCTTGAGGAGGCCGGCGATGCACATCAGGGTGGTGGTCTTGCCGCAGCCGGAGGGGCCCAGGAGGGTGAGGAACTTTCCCTTCGGGATGCCGAAGGAGACGCCGTCCACGGCCCGGTCGTTTCCGAAGTACTTCACCAGGCTTTCAACCTGGAGGTAGTCGCCGTTCGCCGCGCCGTTCGCGCTCATTTGACTCCCCGGTCCTTGCGTGGCTAGGCGGTCAGGGCTTCCTTGCCCGCAAGCTTGCGGAACAGGTAGATGCACAGGAGGAGCAACAGGCTCTGGGCCACCGAGAGGGCCGCCGTCTTGGGCTCGTTCTCGTAGTTGCTCAGGTAGTACACCCCGACGGACAGGGTCTCGGTCCCGCGGGTGTAGAGGATGATGGAGATGGAGAGCTCGCGCAGGAAGATGACGAACAGGAGGATCCAGCCCGCGAAGATGCCCGGCTTGAGCAGGGGGATGGTGATGCGCTTGAGCGTGGTCAGCCAGGAGGCGCCCGCCATGCGGGAGGACTGGTCGAGCTCCTCCGAGACGGCCAGCATCACGGAGGAGACGTTCCGCTGCCCGTAGGGGAAGTAGCGGGTGACGTAGCCGAGCAGCAGGATCCACAGCGTGGCGTAGATGGGGGTCTTGATGTAGGCCACCAGGATGCCCATCGCGAGCACGATGCCGGGGAAGCCGATGGGGATGACGCAGAGGAAGTCCAGCAGGGCGGCGCCCGGGCCCTTCGAGCGGTGGATCATGTAGCTCACCACGATGGACAGCATCATGGCGATGCTGGCTCCCACCAAGGAGATGAAGAGGCTGTTCAGGACGCCGTTCGTCGCCGCCTGGATGCGGTTCGGGGACCAGAAGAAGAGCACCCTCTCGTAATTGTGGAAGGTCAGGTCGGAGGCGATGATGCGCCCCTCCCAGACGGGGTGGAGGCTCACGATGAACAGGCAGGCGAGGGGAAGGAGGACGCCGATGAGGATGAAGGCCAGGTTGTAGCCGAGGGCGGCCCACTTCCAGGGGCCCAGGTCGATGAGGTTCGGGCGGAAGCCCTTGCCCGTCACGGTGGTGTAATCGCGCGGGGCGATGATCCGGCGCTGGATCCAGATGAAGAGGGCCGTGATGGCCCCCAGCACCATGCTCATGGCCGAGCCCAGGTAGTGGTTGGCGTCGTCCCCCACGGCCTTGGTGAAGATCTGGGTGGTGAGGGTCTCCCAGCCGTAGGGGGCGCCCAGCTTGAAGGGGACCCCGAACTCGCCCGCGGCGGTCACGAAGACGATGATCGCCCCGGACAGGATGCCGGGGGTGACGAGGGGGAGGGTGACCGTGAAGGTGGTCCGCAGGAGCCCGGCGCCGGTGGTGCGGGCGCTGTCCTCGAGGGAGGGGTCCATCCGCCTGAGGGAGCCCACCACGAAGAGATAGACGAGCGGGGTGAAGAAGATGCCCGTCACCCAGATGACTCCGAATATGTTGTCCACGTTCAGGAGGGGCGTCTGGATGCCGAGGTGGTCCCGCGCCCAAACGTTGAGGAGCCCGGTTTTCCCCCCGGCCAGGGTGTGCCAGGCGATGGCGCCGACGAAGGGGCTCAGGAAGAAGGGGATGAGGTTGAAGGGCTCGATCTTCTCGCGGAGGGGGCAGTTCGTGCGGGCGTTGATCCAGGCGAGGGAGACGCCCAGCAGGGTGGCCAGGAGGGTGGAACCCACGCAGATGTAGATGGTGTTCAGGAAGGCCTTGAAGATGACCCGGTTCTTGAACATGGTGCGGTAGTTGGCGAACCCCCATTCCGCCCCGAAGCCGGATGAATCCATGACCAGGAAGCTGTTCATCACCAGGGCGAACAGGGGCAGGATGACGGTGAGGGCCACCAAGAGGCTGGCCACCGCGGTGATCAGGTTCTCCTGGCTCAGGTAAGCCCGCCAGCGGCTGTGCGGCTGGGATTCCGCGTATCGCGCGATCGTCTCGGTCGCCATCTTCTGTCCTATGTTCCGCTGTCCCGCGCCCGGGCGGCGCGGCTTCGCTTTGGGTCGCCCCGGCTCTGGGTCAAGATGCGGGGAGGGGCCCCGGTAGGGCCGGGGCCCCTCCCGTCCATCGCCTCAAGCTTGCCAGGCCTCGCGGCAGCCTATTGGAATGTCCCGCTCCATCGGTCGCGGGTGGCATCGAACTTCTTGCCGGCCCCGACCCAGTCCTTGATGCCGAGGGGCTTCACCTCGGTCATGAACCAGGCTTCCTTGGGGATCTTCCAGCCCTTCATGAAGGAGTACATGCCCTCGTGGGTGGCCATGATGTCCGCGCTCTCCCTGGTGAGGAAGAACTCGATCAGGAGCTTCGCGGCGTTCGGGTGGGCGGCGCCCTTCAGGGCGGCCATCTGGTTGCCCAGCATCACGTGGCCTTCCTTGTAGGTGCCGATCCGGATGTGCTGGCGCAGCTCGGGCTTGCCCTCGATGGCCTGGGGGACGCGCGCGGCGAGGTTCCAGGTGTCGACCGTCCGCTCGCACTTCATCACCATCTGCAGCTTGGGCTCGGTGCGGAACTCGATGACGGGCTCCGTCGCCTTCAGCTTCTTCCAGAAATCGGCCATGTCGATCCCGGCTTCCTCGAGGCCGAGGGCCGTGTTCGTATAGGTCGAGCTCTTGGTGAGGTCGGAGGCGATGGTCTTGCCCTTCAGGGCGGGAGCGACCGTATCGAAGATGGACTCGATCTTGACGTTCTCCATGCCGGGGCAGTTGGCGTTCCAGACCGGCACGAACGTGTAGGCGAAGGGGGTGACGACGTAGGGGTAATTGAAATACTGCCCGGCCGTCCGCATGCCCGCCTCGTGGTCCTTCCAGCGGACGCTGTCGAGTTTCAGGAAGGCGCCTTCCTTGGCGGCGGCGGCGAAGAAGGCCGGGTTGTTCACGAACATGGCGCCCGCCGTGAACTTGTTGGCCTTGATCTCCTGGCGCACCTGGGCCACGACCGGGCCCGTCCCCTTCCGCAGGTTGTTGAACTTAAAGTTCTCGCCGAGGCCGTAGTATTTGACGAACGCGGCCCCGAAGACCCTCTCGGTGCCGTCGGCGATGATGGGGTTGATGAGGGTGACCGACCCTTCTTTCTTGGCCTCGCGCACGAGGGCTTCTTCCTGGGGGCTGAGCTTCGCCGCTCCCTCCGCGGCGAGCCCGGCAAGGGCCAGCAGCGCAAGCGCGGAGCCAAGCGCGCACGCGCGGCGGGCGCCATTCCGGAAGCGGTCCATCATAGGATTCTCCTTTTGTTTGCCCGGTGGCGGCAGGATATAAGGGAATCAATAAAGTTCGCGTGTCCCGGGGCAGCCCTCAGCCCCAATGATGCGGGCCCCACGTCCGGCTGTCAGGGAAAGCACGCACAGAACACATTGATCCAACGAAAAATATCAGATTCGCCAAATCTGTCAATGCCTTTCTCGCAGCCTGTTTCCCTTCCGGGGGGTTCGGGCCGGAGGGAACCCGTGGCTCCTCTTGAGGGGCTTTCGGCATGGGGTGGGACGAGGAGCGGAG
>JBBTDR010000706.1:0-1396 GCA_038042665.1 Nitrospinota bacterium | reverse complement strand
GTCCTCGACGAGCTTCTTGGCGTTGTCCCAGGCCCCGCCCGCGTTCGCCATGAAGACGGCGAGGAGCTGGCCCGTGACGATCATCCCGACCAGGAAGCCCGCCAGGGCCACGATCCCCAGGCCGAAGCCCACCAGGCAGGGCACCAGGATGGCCAGGAGGCCGGGGCCCACCAGCTCCTTCTGGGCGGACGTGGTGCAGATGTCCACCACCCGGCCGTAGTCGGGCTTCTTCTTGCCCTCCCAGATCTCCTTGTCGCGGAACTGGAGGCGGCACTCCTTCACGATGAGGAAGGCCGCCCGCCCCACGGCGCGGATGGTCATCGAGCTGAAGAGGAAGGGCACGGCTCCGCCCAGCAGGACCCCGACGAACAGCTTGGGGTCCGAGATGGTGAGCCGCGAGGCCACCATGTCGTAGACGTTCTGGCCGATCAGGGCCGTCTCCCCTCCCCCGGCGGAGCCCACCGAGACGATGAAGCTGTTGAAGAGGGAGACCGCCGCGATCACGGCCGAGCCGATGGCGATCCCCTTGGTGATGGCCTTGGTGGTGTTCCCGACGGCGTCGAGGTCGGCCAGGGTCTGGCGGGCCTCCTTGTAGCGGGCCTCCCCCATCGCCTGCTTGTCGTAGCCCATCTCGCCGATGCCGTTGGCGTTGTCGGCGACGGGGCCGAAGACGTCCATCGAGATGGTGTTCCCGGTCAGGGTCAGCATCCCGATGCCGCACATGGCGACGCCGTAGGCCACGAAGGTCGGGTTGGTGCCCTGGTAGACGAGCACGCTGGCCAGGATGGCGCCCACGATGATCAGGACGGCCGCCACCGTGCTCTCATAGCCCACGGCGAAGCCCTGGATGATGTTGGTGGCGTGGCCGGTCTGGCAGGCCTTGGAGAGGCCCTTCACGGGCGCGTACTCGGTGCCCGTGAAGTACTCGGTGCACCGGTTCAGGGCGACCGCCAGGACGATCCCGATCATGCAGGTCCAGGCGGGGCGCATGTCGAGCCCGGCGACGCCCAGGTTGGCCCAGAAGGGCAGGGCCCCGATCCCGCCCGGGAAGCCCGCGGCGGCCTGGGGGTAGCGCTGGAGATATTCGGCGTCGAAGTTGAGGTAGAAGAATCCCAGGACGATGAAGCCCGCCACGCTGATGAGGGAGCCGATGACGAAGCCCCGGTTCACGCTCCGCATGGCCCCGGCGGCGGTGCCCTTCGCGCCCGCCCGGACGCTGTAGGTGCTGATGATGCTGGCGATCACCCCGATGGCGCGCACGAGGAGGGGGAAGATGACGCCCTTGTGGCCGAAGCTCGCGATGCCCAGGATCATGGCGGCCACGATGGTCACCTCGTAGCTCTCGAAGATGTCCGCCGCCATGCCCGCGCAGTCGCCCACGTTGTCGCCCACGTTG
>JBBTDR010000705.1:0-1515 GCA_038042665.1 Nitrospinota bacterium | reverse complement strand
GGGCGGGAGGGTAGCAGCGGCGGTGGTAGCGTCGCAGGGCGCCGCGGCCGAGGCGGGAGACCGAGCGCCGGGTGCCCAGGATGGGGCGCCCGAAGGGGTGGGCCGCCCCGTAGGCCCGGCGGTAGAGCTCCTGCTGGAGGCACTGCTCGGGCTGATCCTCGGCGCGCCGGATCTCCTCGAGGATGACCCTCCGCTCGCGGGCGATCTCGGCCTCGTCGAGCCGGGGCCACCAGAGGGCCTCGATCAGCGCGTCGAGGCACTTCTCGGCCGCGCCGGGCAGGCAGACGAGGTGGTAGTAGGTGGCCTCGTTGAGGGTGTAGGCGTTGATGTCTCCGCCCGCCTCCTCGGCGCGCGCGGCCAGCTCGCCGAGGCCGAGGCGCCGCGAGCCCTTGAAGATCATGTGCTCGAGGAAATGGGCGAGGCCCTCCCCGCCCGCCTCCTCGCTGAGGGTGCCGGCGGGCAGCCAGGCCTGGACGGCCACCGTGCGGGCCGCCGGATCGGGGAGCAGGATGAGGAGCGGGCCGTTCCTCAGGCGCGCGCGGCGGAGGCGGGGGAAAAGATTCTCGAGGGAGAGCGCGGCGGCCGCGGCGGTGCGCATGTGGGGGATCACCAGGGGAGCGGCCCCCCCGGAGGGAGAGCGGCTTCGGCCGGGACGCGAACCCTTGACTTCACGGATTGCGAGGTTATCATCTGGCCGCGCTTCCGTCACCGGGGGAGCGGCGGCGCGCCCTCCCCTCCCGAGGCCCGGCCCAAGGAGTTTTTCCGTGGAACACATCAAGCGCCACGTCTTCGTCTGCATCAACCAGCGCCCCCCCAACCATCCCAAGGGATGCTGCCAATCGAAGGGGAGCATCGAGATCGCCCAGGCCCTGACCGAGGCCATCGAGGCGAACGGGCTCTCGGACCACACCGCCCTGGCGGGCGCGACCTGCCTCGGTCCCTGCACCCTCGGGCCCACCGTGGTCGTCTACCCCGAAGGGGTCTGGTACCAGGGGGTGAAAGCGGAGGACGTGGCCCAGATCGTGGAGGAGCACCTCAAGAACGGGCGGCCCGTCGAGCGGCTCCGCCTGCGCCTGCCGGGGCCGGTGGGCTAGCCGGTCAAGACAGGCCCTTGGGCCTGCCGGGCAGCAGCCAGATGAGGGGCACCACGCAGACGAAGAGGATCATCATGAACCAGGCCGAGTCGTTGTAGGCGCCCATGGTGGCTTGGCGATCCACCAGGCGCTCGATGATGCCGTAGGCCTTGGCCTTCGCGGTCGCCGGGTCGATCCTCCCGTCCACCAGGATGTCCACCACCCGCGCATAATAGTCGTTGAAGGCGTCGTTGTGCTCGCCCACGTGACCCACCAGGCCCACCCGGTGGACGGCGGCGCGCCGGTCCACCAGGGTGGCCATCAGCGCGAACCCGATGTTCCCCCCCCCCCGGCGGATGAGGGTGGTGCTGGCGGAGGCGGCCGTCGCCGCGGCGGGCCGCACGCGGGCCCGCGCCACGGGCGCGAGGGTGGCGAATATGAG
>JBBTDR010000704.1:0-1138 GCA_038042665.1 Nitrospinota bacterium | reverse complement strand
TGGCGAAATTTCGACCTCGAGATGATGCCGCTTACCGATCAACTCGGGATTGCCAATGTCGACAAAGTTCGGGTCGACTTCTTCTGAATTTCGACAATGTATCCCATGGTCCAGAATCCAAGGCACATTATCCACATGCGTAATTCGAAAAATAAGCGCTTTGCCTGGATTCAGATTATTCGACATGGACTTAACCTATCACGTGTTCTCCCCCCCTACCCCTGCCCCTTGACCGCCTCTTTTCTTCGCGGCTCGGGGAAGACGTCCGGGTCGCAGATGACGTCCACGAGGACGGGCTTGTCCTGGCGGAGGGCCTCGGCGAGGACGGGTTCGAGGTCATTCGGGTCCTCCACCCGGTAGCCCGCGGCGCCGAAGGCGCGGGCGTAGTCGTTGAAGCGGGGGTTGCCGATGCGGTCCCCGATGTAGCGGCCCCCGTAGAAGTGGCGCTGGTAGGCCCGCTCCGAGCCCAGGTTGAAGTTGTTGAGGATGACGCAGACGGTGTTGAGCCGCTCGCGCACGGCGGTCTCGAGCTCGGCCCCGTTGCAGAGGAAGGCGCCGTCCCCGCTCACGGTCACGACCGGGCGGCCCGGGCAGGCGAGCTTGGCCCCGAGCCCCACGGGGTAGCCGACCCCGATGGCGGCCAGGTCCTGGGGGGCGAGGAAGCTCCGCGCCCGCCCGAAGCGCAGGTACTCGTAGGTGTAGCCCGCGGCGCTCCCGGCGTCGATGGTGACGATGGCGTCCTGGGGCAGCACCTTGGCCAGGGCCATGCAGGCCCGGCGCGGGTCGATGGGCCTTCCGCCGTACTCGAAGGCCCTCTCGCGGTGGCGCTCCTGGGCCGCGCGCACCCCGGCGGCCTGGGCGCGCCAGGCGGGGCGGTCCTTCCTCTCCACCGCGCTCAGCAATCCCTTGAGCACGAGACCCGCGTCCGCCGCGATCCCCACCTCGGGCTTGTAGGTGCGGCCGATGGTGCGCGGCTCGAGGGCGGCGTGGATGAGCTTCGTCCCCTTCCCGAAGAAGTCGGGCTTGAGGAAGGTGGTGGTGTGGGCGAGGCGGGTGCCCACGGCGAGCACCACGTCGGCGCTCTCGAAGAGCCGGCGCGCCTCGGGGATGGTCCCCCGCCCGATGGAGCCGAGGAAGA
>JBBTDR010000703.1:0-5616 GCA_038042665.1 Nitrospinota bacterium | reverse complement strand
GGCCCGGCGGACGCGCTCGACGTGGGTCTTCGCGTGGACCCGGAGCACCCGCTCCTCCGCCCCGTGGGGCCGGAGGGAGCGGTGGTCCAGGCCGGGGACGGCCCCGGCCAGGCGGTCCGGGCGCAGGCGCTCGGCCCGGGGGATGCCCTCGATGAAGTCGCCCGTGTCGTGGCCGAGGGAGGCCCGGTCCCAGTAGTAGGCGGCGCGGCTCAATTGAGGCGGACCCGCGGGTCGAGGACGCAGTACAGCAGGTCCACGATGAAGTTGATGGAGACGAAGATGAGGGCGGTGATGGTGACCGAGGCCTGGACCAGGGGGAAGTCCTTGGCGTAGACGGCCTGGATCAGCAGCCGCCCGATGCCCGGCCAGGCGAAGATGGTCTCCACGATCACCGCCCCGCCCAGGAGGTGGCCGAACTCCAGGCCGATGATGGTCACGACGGGGATCATGGCGTTCCGCAGGGCGTGGAGGTGGACGACGACCCACTCCGCGAGGCCCTTGGCGCGGGCGGTGGTGATGTACTCGTTCTGGAGGACGTCCAGCATCGAGCTGCGGATGACCCGGGTGTTGCGGGCGATGGAGTAGGTCGAGAGCGCGACCGCGGGCAGGATCAGGTGCCGCAGGGTGCCCCGCCCGCTCACCGGGAGCCAGCCCAGGTCCACCCCGAAGATCAGGATGAGCATGAGCCCCAGCCAGAAGACCGGCATGGCCTGGCCCACGAGGGCGAAGACCATCCCCCCCTGGTCGTAGACCGACCCCCGCCTCACGGCGCTCAGCACCCCCACCGGCAGGGCGAGGACGACGGAGAGGAGGAGGGCCACCAGGGCCAGCTCCAGGGTGGCGGGAAGCCTCTCGGCGATGAGGTCGAAGGCCGGGCGGCGGTAGCGCAGGCTCTCCCCGAAGTCGCCCCGCACGGCCCGGCTCACGTAGAGCGCGTACTGGGCGAACCAGGGCTTGTCGAGCCCCATGTCGCGCTTGAGCTTCTGCACCTCCTCGGCGGTCCAGTCCTCGCCCACCAGGATGTCCGCGGGGTCCCCGGAGTGGAAGAGGACGGCGAAGGAGATGAAACCCACGCCGAGGGTGACGAGGACGGCGCGGATGGCCCTCCGGAGGATGTAGGCACCCACGCGAACCCCTACTTGCCCGCGGCCTGCTTCATCCGGAAGGCCGGGAGGTAGATGCGCTCGTCGGGCCGGGGGACCCAGGCGATGCGGGTGCTCCCGCCGAAGAAATCATGCTGGGCGCAGAGGAAGATCCAGGGCGCCTCCTCGTGGATCAGGGCCTGGAGGCCGTAGCTGAGCTTCTTGCGCTCCTCGGCGCTGAACGCTCTCCGGAGGCTGCCGTAGGACTCGACGAACCCGGCATGATTCCAAGCCGTGAGGTTGGCGAACAGGGAGGGCCAGAGCACCCCGAGGTCGGTCTCCTCGTTGAAGGCCGAGCTGAAGCCGTGGAAGTAGAGCGGCGAGAGGGTCTTCTTCCGCCGGTTCGAGAGGAAGACGGACCACTCCAGGGGCTGGACCTCGACGTGGATGCCCACGGCGCGGAGGTCGGCCGCGGCGGCCTCGGCGATCTCCACGCCCTGGAGGTAGCGGGCCACGGGCACATCCAGCTTGAGCTTAAGGGGCTGGCCGTTGGCCTCGAGCACCCCGTCCCCGTCGCTGTCCTTCAGGCCGGCCTCGGCGAGGAGGGCCTTGGCCTTCGCCGGGTCATAGGCATAGGGCCTCAGCGCGGGGTTCTCGTTGGGCGGCAGGACGACGGACGCCATCCGGGAGCCGTGGCCGTGGAGGAATTTCTGGGCGATGAGCTCGAAGTTCACGGCGTGGTTCATGGCCTGGCGCACCCGCGCGTCACCGAAGGGGCCCCAGTCCGTGCGGATGCCGATGTAAATCCGCCGCCCGCCCTGGACGCCGAGGGCCTGGAAGCCCTTCTTCGCCTCCAGGAGCACCCGCGCCTGATCGCCCGTGATGTTGGTGATGAGGTCGGCGCTCCCCGTCTCCAGCTCCGCCAGGCGGGCGGAGGCCTCGGGCACCGGGCGCCAGAGCGCGGCGGGGATCGCCGGCTTGCCGCCCCACCACTCGGGGTTCGCCTCCATGCGGATGTGGCTGTCCTTCACCCACTCGGCCACCTTGTAGGGCCCCGTCCCCACCGGCCGGCCGAGCACCTCCTTGGCCGGGGTCGAGGCGTAATACTTGGGCGGCAGGATGAAGGCGTTGACCAGCCAGACGGGCACGATGGCGATGGGGGTGCGGGTGTGGAGGCGCACGGTGTGGCCGTCCACCTCCTCCACCTTTTCCAGGGCGATGCGGCTGGGGATGGTGATGCGGGCCTTGAGCGTCTTGTCCAGCATCCGGTCGAAGGTGTACTTCACCGCCCGGGCGTCCAGGGGCTCCCCGTTCTGGAACTTCACCCCCTTGCGCAGGCGGAAGGTCCACACCTTTTGGGTGCTGTCCACCTCCCACTTCTCGGCGAGGGCGGGGGCGATCTGCATGTCGTCCGAGCGGGAGACAAGAGGCTCTTGCACGTTCATGAGGATGGCCCACTCGAGCGTGGAAGTCGCGAAGTGGGGGTCGAGGGTGTTGGCCTCGACCGAGACCAGGATGGTGAGCGGCCTCTCCCCCCCCTCGCCGCCGCAGCCCGCGAGGGCGAGCGGGGCCAGCAGGGCGGCGGCCGCGCAGAGGCGCTTCCAGGGCATGGACACCTCCCCCTCGGCTGTCAGGCCCGCGCGCTCAGGCTTGATCGCGCAGCCTGGGGTCGAAGAAATCCCGGAGCCAGTCGCCGATCAGGTTGATGCTGAGCACGGTCAGCATGATGGCCACCCCCGGGAAGGTGGCCAGCCACCAGGCGACGCGGAGATATTCCCTCCCCTCGGAGAGCATGCTCCCCCACGTCACCGTGGAGGAGGGCACGCCCAGCCCCAGGAAGCTCAGCGACGACTCCGAGATGATGTTGCCCGCCACCGAGAACGTGGCGATCACGATGAGCGGAGAGGTGATGTTCGGCAGGATCTGGAAGAACAGCACCCGGTGCACCGGATAGCCCAGGGCGCGGGCCGCCTCGACGAACTCCTTCTCCCGCACGGTGAGCACCTGGCCGCGCACCACCCGCCCGTAGGCCACCCACCGGCTGATGCCCAGCACGAGGATGACGTTGAGGAGCCCCGGCCCCAGGACGGCCATCGCCGTGATCGCCAGCAGGATGAAGGGGAAGGCGAGCTGGATCTCGGCGGCGCCCATGATGAGGTCGTCCAGCTTGCCCCCGAAGAAGCCGGCCACCAGCCCCAGCACGGTCCCGAGCGCCCCCGAAATGACCACCGAGGCGACCCCCACCAGGATCGAGACCCGGGCCCCGTAAATCAGGCGGCTCAGGATGTCCCGCCCGAGGGAGTCCGTGCCCAGGGGATGGGCGAGGCTCCCCCCCCGCGCCCAGAAGGCGGGCTTGAGGCGGTCGCCCACGCTGACCTTGCCGGGGTCGTGGGGAGAGATGAGGGGAGCGGTCGCGGCGCTCACCACGAGGACGCCGAGGAACACCAGGCTCAGGAAAGCGGCCTTGTAGCGCCGCAGGCTCTGCCGAAGGGACACCCCGCCCCCGGAGGAAGGGGCGTCCATTTCTTCTTCGGGGGGCGCCAGGGCCTCCTGCCGGATCATAAACGAGACAATCCTCCCTGGACGGCCGCCATGATGATATCTGGAAAGATACTAGCATGCGGATGATTTTCTTGTCTCGCTCTCCGGGGGGCGCTCCCGGGACGCCGGGGAGCGTTTGCAGGGGGGAGGCGTTCTCCATAGAATCGCGCGGATTTTCTCCGGGCGGGGCTCCGGGAAGGCCCCGCCCATGGCCTGGAGACCAAAGCGCTTGCCCGCATTTGCGATCGAGACTCTCCGCCGCCGCCTCCTCGCGGCGGCCCCCGCGTCCGCCCGCTTCGGCTTCCAGGGGCTCCGCGCGGCCGACGCCATCGCCGTCGAGGAGTGCCTCCCGCTGGAATTCCTCATCGCCTGCGATTGGGGCCTCGACGGCCCCCGGTGGGACGCCCGGCTGCGCTTCTTCTCCGCCGAGCGGGGGAGCGCGCGGCGCATCGTCTGGACCCACAGCTCCCTCGTCGAGGCCTACGACGGCCCCCTGGGCGCGGAGATGCGGGCCTTCCTGCGGCGGGACGGCTCCCCCCGCTTCGTCGTGCCCTACCGCTCGACCGAGTTCCTGGCCCGGCTGGCCGCCGAGAGCGGCGGCCAGCTCGCCATCCTCGCCAACCCCCTCGCCCTCAAGGCCCGGCTGGACGACAAGGTGGCCTTCCGAGAGGAGGCCCAGCGGCGGGGGCTCGAGGTGACGCCGGGGGAGATCATCGAGGTCCGGGGCCTGGAGGCGGAGCTCTTCAAGCGCTGGGGCAGCCCCCTCGTCGTCACCGAGCGCATCGGCTCCTCGGGCAACCAGACCCACCTGGTGAACGGCCCGGAGGCGCTCCCCCCCCTGCGGGAGCGCCTGGCGGCCAAGCTGGGGGGGGAGACCCTCGTCATCGCCCGCGCCTTCGTCGCTGGCCCCGCCGTGGGCGCCACCGGCCTCGTCTGGGGCGGCCGGGCCTGGATGTCCCACCCCTCGGTCATGGTGACCGGCCTCGAGGGCTGCGCCATGCACCGCTTCGATTACGCCGGGAGCGACTACGGCGCCTACCTCCGCCTCCCCCGGCGGGCCCAGGCGGGGATCGGGGCCTCCACCCTCAAGATCGGAGAGTGGGCGGCCGGCCTCGGCTACAAGGGCATCTTCGGGGTGGACTTCATCGTCCACGGGGAGGAGGCCTACGCCCTGGAGCTCAACCCCCGGCTGCTGGGCACCACCCAGCTCCTCACCGAGCTGGAGCTGCGGGCGGGGGACGCCCCTCCCACGGTTTTCTGGCACCTGGGCGGCTTTTTGGGCCTTGAGGCGGAGCCCAACGCCCCTCAATGGCTCCCCGCCCTGGCCAAGCCCCGGCTGGCTGGCTTCCAGCTCCTGCTCCGGAACACGGGCCCCATCCCCCTTCAAGTGGGCTCTTCTCTGAACCCCGGGATTTATGGTAGTTTAGGCGCTTCCCCGCGGTTCCTGCGGGAGGGAGAACGCCTCTCCAATCTCCGGGACCCGGAGGAGGTGTTCCTCACGTGCTCCCCCCCCGAGCGGGGGACGCGGGTGGAGCCTCGCGGGGTCCTCTTCAAGCTGGAGGGCTTGGGGACCCTCTACGACGAAGAAGTGCAGGAGATCGCCCCCTGGGTCAGGGAAGCCGTGCGGGGCTTCACCGCGCAACTGGGGCTGTCGAGTCCGCGCTAGGGACGGGAGCCGTGGCCACCACCCGGATCGACTACTTCTCGACGACCTCCCGCGGCCTTTTCCTCGCCCCGGCCGCGCTGCCCCGCCATGCCCAGGAAGTCTCCCTCCTGGCGGCTCCCCTCGCCGCCGGCGCGCTGGCGGTGGCCGAGGTGGCCGCCGTCCCCCAGGGCTGCCCCGTGGATCGCCTCGAGGTCCTCCAGCCGCTCGCCGGTTCCCTGGACGCCTGCCAGACCCTCGAGATGCCCCTCCAGATCGGCATGCGGGTGGTGGTGGGCCTGGGCGGGCGCTTCGCGAACCGCAGCATCTCGGGCCGGGCGCCGGCCGGCT
>JBBTDR010000702.1:0-3624 GCA_038042665.1 Nitrospinota bacterium | reverse complement strand
GGCTGGCTGGGGCCGTAGATGTCGGCGTCCAGGATGCCGACCGTGGCGCCCTCGCGCTCGAGGGCGAGGGCGAGGTTCGCCGCGACGGTGGACTTGCCCACCCCGCCCTTCCCGCTCGCCACGGCGAGGATGTTCTTCACCCCGGGGATGGCCATCTTCCCGTGCACGGCGGGGCGCGCCGCCACGTGGCTCGTGAGCCGGACGTTCACGGTCTTCACCCCGGGCAGGACGCCCACCGCCAGCCGGCAGTCTTCTAGGAACTGCTCCTTCCGGGGGTGGGCCGGGGTGGTGAGCTCCAGGGTGAAGGCCACGGCGTCCCCGCAGACGGTCACCTCCTTCACCATCTTGAGGCTCACGAGGTCCTTCCCCAGGTCGGGATCCTTCACTTTCTTCAAGGCTTCGAGGATTTGCTCCTGCGTCACGTCCGCCATCGGGACATTTCCCCCTGGTCGATCAGGCTGCCGATAGGCCGGGACAACCCCACGGGGTGCGGAAAATCCTGGGCTCCCCCGGGCCCCATACGAAATGCATCTTAGGGGGAGGCCTTTCCCACTGTCAATCGGACGAATTTAGTCCGATACAGCCGCTCAAAATCCGACAAAAATATCCTCTCCTGGTTGACGCCGCGCCTTCCCCCCCTTACCTTCACTCCTGTTTGACCAATTACCTCCCCGATCGGGAGAAGGGATTCGCGGGCCCCCGTGCCCTCCCCCCTTGCTTTGGCCCGGCCCGCCAGGCGTCAGCGTGAAGGAGAGCGAGGCAGTGCACATCGTCGTCTGCATCAAGCAGGTGCAGGACCCGGACATTCCACCCCGGGACTTCAAGGTGGACGAGGAGAAGATGGTGGTGGTGGCGCCGGCCAACGTCCCGCTGGTCATCAGCACCTTCGACGAGAACGCCGTCGAGGCCGCCATCCAGCTCAAGGAGTCCAAGGGCGCCAAGGTCACCGTCGTCACCCTGGGCGGCGACAAGGCCAAGGACGCCCTCAAGAAGTGCCTCGCCATGGGCTGCGACGAGGCCGTCCTGCTCCAGGATACGGCCTTCGACGGCTCCGACGCCTTCGGCGTGGCCCGCGCCCTGGCGGCGGCCATCCGGAAGATCGGGGCCTTCGACCTCGTCTTCTGCGGGCGCCTGAGCAGCGACTGGAGCTACGGCGCCACCCCCCTCGCCCTGGCCGAGGCCCTGAACCTCCCGAGCGTCACCCAGGCGCAGGACATCGAGATCAAGGACAAGGGCCTCCGCTGCGAGCGGGCGCTCGAGGAGGGGGTGGAGGTGGTGGACGTCTCCATCCCCTGCCTCCTCACCATCACCAACGAGATGAACACGCCCCGGCTCCCCTCCGTGAAGGGCATCCTCACGGCCTCCCGCAAGCAGATCCCCCTGTGGAAGGCCGCGGACCTGGGGGTGGACCCCGGCAGCGTGGGGGCCGCCGCGGCGACCATGGAGCTCACCAAGCTCTACAAGCCGGTCTTCACGGGGCAGTGCGAATTCATCACAGGCGAGACGCTGGAGGAGGCGGCCGAGAACCTGGCGCTGCGCCTCCGCGCCGACAAGATCATCTGAGGGGCGCCCCAGGCGGCCCGCCGCCCGGGGGCCCTAAGCGAAGGGAGAGACGCGGATGTCCAAGGATGTCCTGGTTCTGGCGGAGCGGGCGGGAGATCGCCTCGCCCTGGTGAGCAGCGAGCTGTGCGGGGTGGGCCGGAAGCTGGCCGGGGAGACGGGGGGCAAGCTCGCCGCCGTCCTCTTGGGCGGGCCGGGCACCCAGGAGCTGGCCAAGGGCCTCATCGCCCTGGGGGCGGACAAGGTGATCGCCGCCGAATCCGAGCATTTGAAGGGTTACACCAACACCCTCTACACCCAAGTGATCGACGCCGCGGTGGGCCAGGTCTCGCCCGCCATCTTCCTGGTGGCCAACACCGCCGTCGGCCGCGACGTGGCCCCGCGGATCGCCTTCCGCCGGGGGGCGAGCTATTTCCACGACTGCACCGAGCTCTCCGTCGAGGGCGGAAAGCTGACCTCCGTGCGGCCCGTCTACGGCGGCAGCGCGGTGAGCCACGTGCGCTCCCGCACCGAGGCCCTCGCCGTGGCCTCGGCCCGGCCCAAGGCCTTCTCCATGGCCGACGTGCAGCAGGGCCGGACGGGCGAGCTCTCCACCCTGGAGGTCAAGGTCGAAGCCGGCGCGGTCCAGATGAGCTTCGTCGAGACCAAGCGCGTCGAGGCCGAGGGCGTGCGCCTCGAGGACGCCGAGATCGTGGTGAGCGGCGGCCGGGGACTGGGCGGGGCGGAGAACTTCTCCTACCTCCAGGATCTGGCCAAGGTGCTCAAGGCGGCCGTGGGGGCCAGCCGGGCCGCGGTGGACGCCGGCTGGGCGTCCACCCAGATGCAGGTGGGCCAGACCGGCAAGATCGTGGGCCCGAACCTCTACATCGCCGTCGGCATCTCGGGCGCCATGCAGCACATGGTGGGGGCCGGGCCCAGCAAGAACATCGTGGCCATCAACACCGACCCCGAGGCGCCCATCTTCCAGCGGGCCAAGTACGGGGTGGTGGGCGACTACAGGAAGGTGATCCCCGCCTTCACGAAGAAGTGCCGGGAGCTGCTGAAGAACTGAGCCGGCGCCGGAAGCCGGCCGGCCGGGGGGCGGTCCGCCGCCCCCCGGATTTTTTTGTTCACACGAAGGGCTGGTAGGCCCAGACCACCCGGCCCACGAGGCGATCCTCGGGGGTCTCCTCCGGCAGGTCGAGGTGGGCGACCGGCTCCTCGCGGTTCTCGGGGATGAGCCACAGGCGCGGCGGGGTCCACTGGAGGCGCTTGAGGGTGCAGCCGCCCCCCTCCTCCCGGACGGCGTAGATGCCCTCGGGCACGATGATCTTGTCCTTGCGGTCGATGACCACGACGGCCCCGGGCTGGATGAGGGGGAGCATGCTCCGTCCCATCTCCCGGCTCACCCGCACGGCCACGAGGTCCCCCCGGCGGCCGAGCTGGGAGGTGTGGATGAGGGCGTACTCCTCGATGCTCTCCTCGACGATGCGGCCCCGGCCCGCGGCGATGGTGCCCGAGACCAGAGGGACGGCGCGGAAGTCGGCGTCCTCCACCCATCCCGGCCCCTGGATGTTGTCGGTGATCCGGAGGGTCACATCGAGGGGGCGGGAGGCCTCCCACTCCTGGGCCCCGAGCCTGCCCAGGAGCCAGTCCACCGTCACCCCCAGCGCCTCGGCGATGCGCAGGAGCCGGCTGGCGCCCGGCTCGTTCTCCCCCTCCTCGTAGCGCACGAGGTTGGCGCGGGAGATCCCCGTCATCATCGCCAGCTGATTGCGGTTCAGCCCCCGCACCTCGCGGGCCTGGGCGATGCGCTTTCCCATCAGCTTGAAATCGGAGGAGGTAACCATGGGCAGGATGACGCAGCCTGTCCCCAGGGCGGAGGGGCGGGTGAGTGAATATACCCCGCCATCCTATCACAGCGGATAAAAAGCGAAAAGCGGTTTTTTATTAGACCTCTCTTTCCATCCACCGGGCCGGGACGCGGTTAATTAGTTAAAAACGGCCACCGCCCGGATGGGGCTCCCCGTCCCTTCCCTGATCTTGAGCGGGAGGCCGATGAACTGGAACTGGCCCTTCCCGATG
>JBBTDR010000701.1:0-4847 GCA_038042665.1 Nitrospinota bacterium | reverse complement strand
ACGATCTTGAGGCCGCTTACCCAGCCGCTCCCGCGCGCCCCCTCGAGGGCGGCTACCCCGAAGGCGAACAGCACCAGGACGAAGGCCGAGGGCAGGGTGAAGCCCAGGAAGCCGGCGAGGCAGCCCGGCAGCCCCGCCCGCATCGCGCCGATCCCCATGAGGGTCTGGCTGCTGGCGGGGCCGGGGAGGAACTGGCAGAGCGCGACCAAATCCGCGAAGGCGCGCTCGTCGAGCCACTTGCGGCGGACGACGAACTCCTCGCGGTAGTAGCCCAGGTGGGCGATGGGGCCGCCGAAGGAGGTGAGGCCCAGCTTGAGGGAGATGCCGAGGAACTCCCAGAAGGTGCCGGGGTGGGAGGGGGCGTTCCTTCCCGCCGGGGCTTGCGCCATGACGCTCCTCTGGCCTCAGGCGTTCCCGGGCGGGCGGTCCTCGTCGAGCATCTGGCGGTAGGCCTCGTATGCGGGAGGAAAGCCGCCGGTGTAGTTCAGCCAGTTCGTGACGGGGTAGCGCGAGGCGCCCGCCTTGTGGGTGGCGTCGAGGCCTTCGAGGATCTCCTCCATGACGGGGAAGGGGAAGCTGAAGGCCACCTCGTGGTCCTGCACCTGGCCGAAGATGCGGTCCCCGGTGCAGGGGACGATCATCTGGGGCATGCCGGTCGTGTGGGGGGCGATGGCGAGGTCGGCGCAGTCGATGCGCCCCCGGAACTCGCTCGCGAGGGTGCCCCCGCGCTTCCAGAGCCAGGCCTGGCCCAGGCGCATGATCTGGGCGCTGTTGCCGTAGATGATGACCGAGTGGGGCTCGAAGGCGGCCCGGCCCAGGGGGCAGGCGATGACCCCGACGTGGGCGCCCTCGGGGAGGCGGGGGACGCTCGCCTCGCTCAGCCGCCCGGCCTGGAGGTTCTCGGTGTAGAGCTGGATGCAGAGGTTGCCCTCCTCGTAGTGGGGCAGCCGCTTCTCCAGGCCCAGGGCCATCGCGCCCAGGACGCAGCTGCTGTCCTCCCGCCCCAGGGCCACCGCCCAGCCGTAGCGCCGGGCCATGGAGATGGCCTGGCAGGTGGTGAAGCGGTTGCCCAGGTCCTTCAGGGGGCGCTTGGTGCGGGGGGGCACCTCGTCCCAGCTCTTCAGGAAGCGCACCGCCACGGGGAAGGTGTTGAGCCTGAGGTGGCGGTTCAGGCGCTCTTCGTACTCGGCCATCCGGTCGGCGCTCATGACCGCTCCCTTGGGTGGCTGCGGTTGGTTCGCCCGCCCATCATATCACTCTTCTCCCTCTCGGTTTCCAGCTTCTCCGGCATCTTCCGGCGATAGGCGAAAAGGGCCGGTTTGCCCGCGGTGGCCGGGGGACCTATTATAGGCTCTGGGCAGGCGGGAAGGGAGCGCTTCCGGCCGCGGGCCGCTTGGGGAGGGCGACGGAATGGTTAAGGCGATCTGCGCGCTCGCGGTTTGCCTCGCGGCGGCCCTCCCGCTGCCCGGCCGCTTCGCGCCCGAGGCGCTCGCCGCCCCCGGTGGGGAGCAGGTGCTGCGCGCGCGCACCGACGACGACCTCATCACCTTCGATCCGGCCAACATCGGCAAGCCCTCGGACCACATGCTGGCCATGAACGTCTTCAGCGGGCTGGTGCGCCTGAAGGCGGGGACCCTGGAGGTCGAGCCCGACCTCGCCGAGCGCTGGGAGATCTCCCCGGACGGGCGGACCTACACCTTCCACCTGCGGCGCGGGGCGAAGTTCCACAAGGGCTACGGCGAGGTGACGGCGCGGGACGTCCAGTTCTCCCTCGAGCGCATCAAGGACCCGCGGACGAAGTCGCGCTTCCGGGGCATGCTCGACTCCATCGAGAAGATCGAGGTGGTGGACGGCCACACCATCCGCCTCGCGATCAAGGAGCCCTATCCGGCCTTCCTGGTCTCGGTGCTGGCCTTCCGGCCCGGCTGGATCGTGAGCGAGAAGGCGGTCCGGGAGAAGGGCCCCCAGTTCGGCCAGGATCCCATCGGCTCGGGGCCCTTCATGTTCGAGAAGTGGGTGCGGGGGAGCGAGATCGTCCTCGTCCGCAACCCGGACAGCTGGGAGAAGGTGCGCCTCGACAGGATCGTCCACAAGGTGATCCGCAAGGACACGGTGGCCAAGCTCGCCCTCGAGCGCGGGGACCTGGACGTGGCCACCCTGCTGGAGGGGGCCTCGATCCAGGAGGTGCGGAAGAACAAGAAGCTGAACGTCCTCGCCACGCCGGGCTACGCCACCCACTTCATGCAGTTCAACCTCAAGCGCAAGCCCTTCGATGACATCCGGGTGCGGCGGGCCTTCCTCCACGCCACCGACCGGGAGGCCATCGCCCGGCACGTCTTCTTCGGCAACGCCACGGCGCGGCACAACCTCCTGAACCCCCACGTCTTCGGCTACGAGGAGCTCTACGACAAGGCCGACCACGACCCCGGGAAGGCCAAGAAGCTCCTGGCCGAGGCGGGCTTCGCGGGCGGCCTCGACGTGGACGTGAACGTGATGCCCGCCGCCGAGTGGCCCCAGGTGGCGGCCGTGCTCCAGGAGCAGTGGCGCAAGGTGGGGATCCGGGCGACGATGAACGTCCCCGAGCGGGCCCTCTACGACAACCGCTCGCGGGCCGGGCAGTTCGACGTCCTCTTCATCCGCGTCACCCGGAGCGACGCCGACCAGTACCTCTACGAGTACTTCTCCAGCACGAGCCAGCCCTACCCGAACTCCTCGGGCTACACCAAGGCGGACGACCTCCTGCTCAAGGCCCGCCACACCGTGGACGACGCCCAGCGCAAGGGCTCCATCCAGGCGGCCGCCCGGAAGATTCTCGTGGAGGACGTGATCGGCTTCGCCATCGTCAACGTGAACTACGTGGTGGCCATGCACCCCTACGTGAGGAACAACGTGCCCACGTTCCAGGACTCCTTCCCCTGGCGCCAAGTCTGGATCGAGAAGTAGCCCCCTTCCTCTCTCCCCGCCCCCTGGCCGGAGGAGAGGCCGCGGCCCGGCCATGACCTACGCCATCCGACGCTTCTGGGCCACGCTGCTGACGCTGGCGGCCGCCTTCGCCGTCGTCTTCTTCATCATCCACATGGTCCCCGGGGACCCGGCCGCCATCATGATGGCCGAGTTCTCCCCGACCGGTAAGGCGCTCGCGGACCTCCGCCGCGACCTGGGGCTCGACCTGCCCCTCCACCAGCAGTTCGCGCGCTACCTGGGCCGGGCCCTGGCGGGCGACCTGGGTCAGTCCTACCGCAGCCAGCGCCCGGTCGCGGCCGAGATCGCGGCCATCTACCACCACACCCTCTACCTCGCCTTCGGGGGCATCCTCTTCGCCATCCTCATCGGGATCCCGGCGGGTTTCCTCTCGGCGGCCCGCCGCAACAGCTGGCTCGACCGCCTCTGCATGGTCGGGGCGCTCTCGGGCATCTCGATGCCAGTGTTCTGGCTGGGCATCCTCCTCATCATCTTCTTCTCGTTCCATCTCCGCCTGTTCCCCACGATCGGGGTGGGAGACCCCTCCCAGCCCCTCGACGTCCTCTGGCACCTCGTGCTCCCCGCCTTCTCCCTGGGGCTGCGCGGGGCGGCGCTGATCGCCCGGGTGACGCGCTCGAGCTTCCTCGAGATCCTGGGCCAGGACTACATCCGGACGGGGCGGATGAAGGGCCTCTCCGAGGCGGTGGTGAAGGGCAAGCACGCCTTCCGCAACGCGCTGCTGCCCATCGTCACCGTGATCGGCCTGGACCTCAGCCAGCTCCTCGGGGGCACCACCGTGACCGAGATCGTGTTCAGCCGGCCGGGCATGGGGACGCTGCTGATCGAGTCGGTCCTCGCCCGCGACTACCCGATGGTGCAGGGGACCATGCTGATGTACCTGATCGTGATCATCCTTGTGAACCTGGCGGTGGACCTGACCTTCGGCCTGGTGGACCCCCGCATCCGCTACGAGTGAGGCGATGGCGACGGCGCGAATGGCCCCGCAGGCCGGAGGCGAAGACGGCGGCCCCTCGGCGCGCCGGGGCGCGCTCCGCCTGCTGCTGCATTCGCCCTCGGCCATGCTCGGGGCCGGGCTGGTGGCGGCCGTGGTGCTGGCCGCGGCGCTCGCCCCCTGGATCGCCACCCACGACCCCGCCGCCCAGACCCTCCAGGATCAGCTGCAACCCCCCAGCGCCCGGTACCTGCTGGGCACCGATCGGCTCGGGCGGGACATCTTCAGCCGCATCGTGTGGGGGGCGCGCATCTCCCTGCGGATGGGCATCCTGGCCGTCTCGATCGGCCTGGCCCTGGGGCTGGTGGTGGGCTTCCTCTCGGGCTTCCTGGGGGGATGGGCGGACCTGCTCCTCATGCGGCTGGTGGACATCCTGCTCTCCTTCCCCCTCTATCTCCTGGCCATCCTGGTGATGGCCATCCTCGGCCCCTCGCTCACCAACGCCATGATCGCGGTGGGCATCGCCACCTTCCCCCACATCGCGCGCCTGGTGCGGGGGGAGACCCTGGCGGTGAAGGAGCGGGAGTTCGTCGAGGCCGCGCGGGGGCTCGGAGCGGGCGGCTTCCGGCTGGGGGCGGTGCACATCATCCCCCAGCTCATGGGGCCGCTGGTGGTGCTCGCCACCTTCCGGGTCGCCACGGCCATCGTGGTGGAGTCGAGCCTGAGCTTCCTCGGGCTGGGCCCCCCTCCGCCCACCCCCGCCTGGGGGCTCATGATCGCCGAGGGGCAGCAGGTGCTGGAGATCGCCCCCTGGGTCTCGGCCATCCCGGGGGCGGCCATCATGGTGCTCGTGATGGGTTTCAACCTCGCGGGGGACGCCCTGCGCGACGCGCTGGACCCCCGCCTGCGGGGGGTCTCGCAGAAGAGCGTCGAG
>JBBTDR010000700.1:0-3873 GCA_038042665.1 Nitrospinota bacterium | reverse complement strand
GCTGTTTAGGGAGAAAAACACTTGACCGCCTGCCGGGCCTTCATAGAAGAATGACGGGCGGTGGTGTTCTTCTGTAGGGGCGGCCCCCCGTGGCCGCCCCTGCGATCTGAATGGGCAGGCACGGTGGGCGGACGTTGTCCGCCCTGCCCCTGCGGGATCATGTGGCAGGGTTTTGCAGGGGCGTATTGCAATACGCCCCTACGCTGCCCCCATCCCCTCTCCCTCCCAAATCCGCTATCATCCCCCCAGCACCGTTCCCTCCCTTTTTTGAGGAGCCCCCATGCCTGTGCCCGTCGAGACCGGCCTGATCCTGGCCCCGGCGCTCTGGGGAGGCCACTTTCCGGCCTATTGACGGGGTGGATGGGTCCAGCCGAAGATGAGCGGAGGATTCCGGTTCGGGGCGGGGGGGTGCCCGCCCCGCGTATCGCATGAGGGGTGATGTGAAAACCTACGTCTTCAACGTGGAGCTCCAGCAGGAGGAGGACGGGCGCTGGAGCGTGTGGATTCCCGCGCTGCCCGGCCTGGCGAGCTGGGGTCACACGAAGGAGGAGGCGCTCCAGAACATCCGGGACGCGGCGGAGGCCTACGTCGAGGACATGCGGGAGGCGGCGGCATGAAATCCTACGTGTTCCCGGTGGTGCTGGAGCCCGATGAGGACGTCTGGCGCGCCTATGTCCCCGCCCTGGAGTCGCGCGGGGCGGCCACCTGGGGCCACACCAAGGAAGAGGCCCTCAAGAACATCCAGGAAGTCGCGCAGATGGTGATCGAGGAGTTGCTGGAGGACGGGGAGCCCATCCCCGCCTGACCCTTCCGCCGTCATTCCGGGCCCTTCGTTTGCACTCAGGGTAAACTCCACGAAGGGTGTCATCCTGAGCGAAGCGAAGGATATCGGTTTTACACACCGAGATTCTTCGGTCGCTGCGCTCCCTCAGAATGACACCCGCCTCCTGAGTTTGGCCTGAGCTTCCATCATGCGGCGTGCCTCGCCCCTACTCACCCCTCCCCGTGCCTCTCCGAGCCTCCTGCGCTATCATCCCCTCAGCGCCGTTTTCCGCCATTTTTTGAGGAGCCCCCATGCCTTTGCCCGTCGAGACCGGCCTGATCCTGGCCCTCACGCTGCGGGGGCTCTTCATCGAGGATTTCGGGAAGATGCGGGAGATCGCCCGGGAGGCCGAGCGGCTGGGCTTCGGCTCGCTCTGGCACTGCGACCACTTCATCACGCTGGACCCCTCCGCCTACGGGGCGCAGTCGGGCTTCGGGAGCCAGGCGGCGGGGGCGGGGCCGGGGTCTAGGCCCATCCAGGAGGTGTGGACGGCGCTGACGGCGCTGGCCGGGGCGACGCGGACGATACGGCTGGGCTCCCTCGTCTCCTGCGTGCACTACCGGCCCCCGGCGCTCCTGGCCAAGATCGCGGCCTCGCTGGACGCCCTCAGCGGGGGGCGGGTGGACCTGGGGATAGGCGCGGGGTGGGTGGGCACCGAGTACGCCGCCTTCGGCTACGAGTACCCGAAGGCCTCGGTGCGCATCGCCATGCTGGAGGAGGCCATCCAGCTCATCCGGGCGATGTGGACCCAGGACCACCCCGTCTTCCAGGGCGGCTACTATCAGATCGAGGGCGCCGTCTGCGACCCCAAGCCCGCGCAACGGCCGATGATCCCCATCTGGACGGGAGGGGAGGGGGCGAAGCTCCTCGGCGTCTCGGCGCGCCAGGCGGACGGCTACAACTGCCGCTGGTGGCCGCCGGAGAGGTTCATCGAGCGGCGGGCGGCCATCGAGGCGGAGTGCAAAAGGGTGGGCCGCGACCCGGAGCGGCTCCGGGCCTCGCTCATGGTGATGGTCATCCCGGAGAAGGATCGGGCCAGGGCCCGGGCGGCGCGGGAGAAGCTCAAGGTGGTGCCCGAGACGGGCTCCATTTACGGGACGCCCGGGGACTGCCTCAAGCGCCTCCAGGCCTACGTGAAGGCCGGGGTGCGGCACCTCCTCCTGACGGTGCCCGGCCTCGAGGAGAACCCCCACCGCCTGGAGCTGCTGGGGCAGGAGGTCCTCCCCGCGCTGAGGGGGATGTAGGGGATTCCAACCCGGCGGAAATGCGGTATGTAGGGGCGCACGGCCGTGCGCCCCTACGGGGCCATGCATGGGATGATATGTAGGGGGCAACCCTTGTGGTTGCCCGCCCTGCCCGAGGATTGGGATATGTAGGGGCGGCCCTTGTGGCCGCCCGCCCTTGAAATCGGGCGGGGACACCTCCCTTCGCCCGCCGAAGCGGGCTTCGCGAAGGCGGGAGCCCCGCCCCTACGGATTCCCTGGCCGTCATTCTGAGGGCCGCAGGCCCGAAGAATCTGCTTCTTCATTGGTTTAGAAGCAGATCCTTCGCGGAGTTTACCCTGAGCGCAAGCGAAGGGCTCAGGATGACGGCAAAGGCTGTTTCGCAACACCGTAGGCGATCCCAACGGGAGAGGGGGCAAGGCCCCGCCCGGAATTCATTTCGATTCGAGAGAATATCGTACAAGGAATTGTTTTCATGCCCGATTCCATCGCCGGCGAGATCGCCCCCATCCTGGCGGGCCAGGTGCGGGCGGCGGCCCGGCTGATCACCCGCATCGAGGACGGCGACCCCTCCGTCCGGCCCCTCCTCCAGGCCCTCTACCCCCACGGGGGGAAGGCCAAGATCGTCGGCGTCACCGGCCCGCCGGGGGCGGGGAAGAGCACCCTCGTGGACCAGCTGATCACCATCTACCGGGCCCAGGGGGTGAACGTGGGGGTGGTGGCGGTGGACCCCTCGAGCCCCTTCACCGGGGGGGCCATCCTGGGGGACCGCATCCGGATGAGCCGCCACTACACGGACCCGGGCGTCTTCATCCGCAGCATGGCCAGCCGGGGCCACCTCGGGGGGCTCGCCCGGGCCACGGGCGAGGCCGCGCTGGTCCTCGACGCCATGGGCTGCGGGGTGGTCTTCGTCGAGACGGTGGGGGTCGGGCAGGGGGAGGTGGAGGTCGTGCGCCTGGCCCACGCCGTGGTGCTCGTCCAGGCCCCCGGGGGCGGGGACGACATCCAGGCCGCCAAGGCGGGCATCATGGAGATAGGCGACGTCTTCGCCGTGAACAAGGCCCGCCGCGAGGGGGCCGACCGGACGGTCAAGGAGATCGAGGAGATGCTCGACTTCCGCCATCCCCCGGCGGGGCATCCCGGCGCCGGGGAGGGCTGGCGGCCCCCGGTGCTCAAGACCGAGGCCACCGAGGGCGAGGGGGTGGAGGAGCTGGCCCGGGCGATCGACGCGCGGTGCGCCTATCTGGAGGAGCACCCCGGGGAGGCGGCCCGGCTCCGGCGGGAGCAGGCGCGCCAGCTGCTCACCGAGGTCCTGCGCGACCTCGCGGCCGAGCGGGCCATGCGGGGGGCGGGGGGCGGGCGGGGCTTCGAGGAGCTGCTGGAGGCCATCGCCGAGCGGCGGGAGGACCCCTACTCGGTGGCGCGGGCCATGCTGGAGAGGGGCTAGTCCTCCTCCCGGCGCCTGCGGCTCCCGCCCTGGGGCGGGCGCTGGGGCGGGCGCCGGCGCGGGGGCTTGGCGGGGCGCTCCTTCTCCTCCTCCTCCTTCCGGTTGCGGAGGTTGGGGGGCAGGTACTGCTCGTAGGGATCCTCCTCGTCCGGGGAGGGCTCCTCCGCCTCGCCTCCTTCTCCCTCCTCGTCCCCGTCGTTCTCCTCGGGGGCGTCGCCCACGTCCTCGTCGGGCTCCTCGTCGTGGAGGGGCCGCCGGGCGGCCTCGATCGGGGGGAGGCTCCCCGGCCAGGGGCCGGAGCGGGGCCTCGGGCGGGCGGGGGCCGTCCCGGGGCGGGGCGGGAGGGAGCAACGGCAGCGGGGGCGGCGGTGGGCGCATTA
>JBBTDR010000699.1:0-1247 GCA_038042665.1 Nitrospinota bacterium | reverse complement strand
GCGCCGCTCCTGGGCGATGGCGTCGAGCGCCGCGTCGAGGGGGTCCTTGTCCCGCGTCCGGAAGGCCCCGAGCCCGAGCGCCCCCAGGCCCTTCTGGATGAGCCCCGGGCCCCGCTCCCCGAAAAGGAGGTCCCCCGCCGTCCGGATGGCGCTGTTCCCCCCCAGGCCCGCCATGAAGGCGTCGAACATCACGAACAGCGCCCCGCTCAGGGCCGCCGCGCCCGCCGCCGCCCCCGCCGCCGCGCTCTCGACGCCCTCCGCCATCCCCGCCGAGAGGGCCACCTCGTTGACGGCGGACCGCTTGGCGGCGTCCACCAGGGCGCCCTGGACGAACTTCCCCGCCTGCTCCAGCGGGATCACCAGCTCGGGCCCCCCTCGCCCAGGAGCGCCACCGTGGGCTTGGTGACGAGGCCCCCCTCGGCGAAACCGAGGAGGGACTTCCCCGCGCTGAGGAGGGTGCCCACGGCGTCCTGCCCCATCTTGAACAGAGGGGCCAGGAGGTTCTCCTGCACCAGGGCCGAGGCCATCCGCCCGAGGGACTGGAAAAACGTCCCCTCCAGCCCCTCCACGAACTTCTCCCAGGTCTTCTTGACATTCTCCGTGCTCTTCGAGAACGAGGCCGCGAAGACGTTCGTCATGCCGTCGTCGATCGACTTCTGGAGGTCGGCGAAGGCCTTCTGGCCCGCCTGGAGGGCGAAGGGGATCCGCCCCGCGAAGGTGTCCTCGAACTTCTCGTCGATCCCCTTCAGCAGCTGGCCGCCCGTCCGCGCGAAGCGGTCTAGAACAGCCTCGTTCTCGCTGAAGACCTGCTGGACCTCGCCCAGCGCCCGCCGGGCGTCCAGCGCCAGGGTCCGGAACTGCACCCCCATCGCCTCGGCCAGGGGGATGAGATCGCGTAAGAAGCGCGCTCACACTTCTTGTGAGACTGGAATTTGCTTCGTGGCTTGATCTGTACGGCTGAGCTCCTTGCCCAGCTCCTGCACCGGCCCCTGGGCCTGCTGGGCCGCTCGGCTCACCCGCTCCAAGCCGGGCGTGATGTTGTCCCTGAAATCGCCTTCGATCGAAACGCGGTTGGGCATTTGACCCTCCTCCCGCCGTTGCCATCCACCCTCCCGCCGCGGGAGGGGCCCGCGGGAACAATGTAGGGCCAAGCGGGGAAAACCCACTTACATCAAATTCAGGCTGGTTCCGGCTCGGGGGGAAAAAACGCACCGGCCGGGAAAATCCCCGGAGAGAGGGGATTTTCC
>JBBTDR010000698.1:0-5765 GCA_038042665.1 Nitrospinota bacterium | reverse complement strand
GCCCGGGGCCACCCCCCCCCAGCCCCCCCTTTGGCTACGGGGGGGGATGGGGGGGTGGTTTCGGGGAGGGGGGAACGCTTGAGAAAGTTCCGGGTAGTTGCCGTTAGTTGCGGGTAATACCTGTTTTTACAGGGGGGAGAGCGATGCGGCTTTAACGATATTAAATGACAAAAAAGGCTATTCCGCGTTTTTTGCCCCGGGCGGGCGTCCGGGGGTTTCCGGGGAATTCCGGGACATTCCGGGGAGAAAAATTTCCACGGAAAAAGTTCCCCAGCGCGGGGCTAGGGCTTGCCCTGGCCGGCCTCCATCGCCTTGCCGGAGGCGTACCACTCGGGCCCCGGCTGCTCGGGCGGCTCGTCGTAGCGCTTGATCTCGACCTCGATGTTGTCCGGGTCGTAGAAGTAGGTGGCGTAGCCGACACCAAAGGCCCCGAGGTTCTTCTCCTCCCCCCGGTGGATGTGGACCCCGTGCCGCCTCACGCGCTCGAGGACGGCGCGGTACTCCTCGTCGGGGAGGCTGAAGGCGATGTGGTCCATCCCCCCCCGCCATTTGGGGGCGCCCTGGCCCTGGAGGTAGTCCGAGATCTGGCGGGTGTCGCGGCGGAGGTCCTCGCCGGCCTTCTCGAAGTCGGGGCTGTAGAAGAGGACGAGCACGTCCTCCCCCACCCGGAAGACCACCTGGTCGATCTTCCCCCCGGCGATGGGGCGGCGGCCCACGGGCTTGAAGCCCATGACGTCGCGGTAGAAGGTGACGGAGCGCTCCAGGTTGGTGACCCTGAGGGCGACGTGCTCGATCATGCGGCGGATGGGCATGGCTCTTTCCTCCAGCCGGTTTCTTCCGGATGATCCCTTATACCACGGCGGGCCGCGGCGCGCTCACGGATGAGGGCAAGTTCAAGGATACGAACCAGGGAGAAACGGTGAGGAACCTGGGGGAGCGCCTGACGGAAGTTCTCTCAAAATTGGCCCGGTGATATCGTGGCCCAAGCCGTGTGCGAGCGGGTGCTCTCCCTTCGAGGCATTGAGGACCAGGTCGGATGGATCACGGCGCTCCCATTGAGATCGAGCTGATCAACGAAAAGCGCATCCGGGTCCGGGGGGATCAGAGCCTTCTTGCCGCGTCTCTTGAAAGCGGCATTCCTCACCTGCACGCCTGCGGGGGCAATGCGCGATGCTCCACATGCCGGGTGCTCGTGGAGGAGGGGGGAGAACACCTGAGCCCGCCCACCGAGGCTGAGCGCGCGCTCGCTGGGCGGATGGGTTTCCCGCCCCACGTGCGCTTGGCTTGTCAGGCGCAGGTGCGGGGTGGCCCCGTGCGCCTCCACCGCCTCATCCGGGACAAGACGGACCTCGAGATGTTCCTCGCGCGGGGGCGCAGCCAGCCGGGGCGCAGCCTGGGCGAGGAGCGCGAGCTCGCCCTCCTCTTCTTGGACATCCGGAACTTCACCCCCTTCGTCGAAACGTATCTGCCCTTCGACGTCATCCACATCCTCGCCCGGTTCCACGCCCTCGTCCGAGGGGTGATCGAGGGGAACGGCGGGCGCATCCTCGGAGTGGCGGGAGACGGCGTCTATGCCGTTTTCGGACTGGAGACGAACCTCGCCGAGGCCGCCGCATCGGCGGTGCGCGCAGGGCGCCGCATCCTGGAAGAGGTGGAGACCTTCAGCGACGACTATTTAGAGACTTACTTCGGCCTCCGCCTTGCGGTCGGGATGGGGCTGCACGCGGGCGCCGTCGTCTGCGGCGACGTGGGGGCGGGCGAGAACGGCGCTTTCACGGCCATCGGCTTCTCCGTCAACGTGGCCGCCCGTCTCGAGGCGGCCACCAAGGAGGTGAACAACAGCTTCCTCGTCTCCGAGGTGGTCTACCGCCTCCTCGCCGACCCGCCTCCAGCGGTCTCCTCGTGCCAGATCGAGTTGAAGGGCGTCACGGAGCCTTGCCGCGTCTTCCTCCTGGGCAGGCCCTACCGCTGAGCAAGGCTTCCGGCTTCACACCTTCCTGAGCGCGGGAATTAGCTCCTTCGAGATGCGCTCCATGCTGTGGAGGGCGGTCTCGAGGGGCATCCCGGCCCAGTGGGTGCGGATGACGAGGTGGTTCACCCCGAGCTCCTCCCAGTAGGGGCGGAGCCCCTCGAAGCACTCCTCCGGCGAGCCCAGGACGAAGCGGTCCCGCAAGAGGTCGGCGAACTCCTGGTCGAAGCTCTCCCCCTCCGGCATGGCCTTGTCCTGGCCCCACTTGGCGTAGTCCTTGTACTTCCCGAAGAGGTAGGGCCCGGCCAGCTCGAGGGCGCTCGGGCGGTCGCGGCTGCAGAAGACCTCCTTGATGCAGGGGATCTCCCGGGGGAAGGGCTTCCCCGCGCGGGCGCGCTCGGCCCGGAAGAGGGCCATCTGGCGCTTGTTGGTGGCGGTGGTGGCGTGGGGGCTGATGAACCAGGTGTCGGCCAGCCGCGCGGCGCGCTCGACGGCCTTGTCGTTGTTCGCGGCGATCCAGATGGGCGGGTGGGGCCGCTGGAGGGGGCGGATGTTCATCCGCACCCGGTCGAGCTTGCACACCTCGCTCTCCCAGCTGACCTCCTCCCCGGTCCAGAGCCGCTTCACGAGCTCCAGGCACTCCTCGAAGCGCCGCGCCCGCTGGCCCTTGGGAACCCGGAAGGCGTCGAACTCCACCTCCCGGTAGCCGAGCCCCGCGCCGAAGACGAAGTTCCCCCGGCAGATGATGTCGAGCGAGGCCACCGTCTCGGCCACGTAGACGGGGTTGTGGAGGTTCAAGAGGAGGATGCCCAGGCCGAGCGTCATCCCGCCCGCCTCGGCCTGGAGCCGGGCCAGGAGGGGCACGACCTGGAGCTGCTGGTTGTTCCCCTCGTTCAGGTAGTGCTGGCCGGTGAAGAGGGAGTCCCAGCCGTGGTCCCGCGCGTGCCGCACCATGGCGTACTGCTCGTCCAGGGCGGCGGCCATGTCCCGGTCCAGGTGCTGCTGGTTGGTGATGAAGAGGCCGACCTTCATGCGCGTCCCCTCCCGGGCGCGGACCGATGGCGTGATGGGAGAGGCCAAGCTACCTCTCCCCGGCGAGGGAGACAAGCGGGGGCTAGCGGGCGGGGGGCCGGGGAGGCTGCTTCGGGTCGGCGGGGGGCCTCTGCGCGGCCTGTCTGCGGAAGGCCTCGAACTGCTGCTGGATCTCCTCTAGGGCGCGGGCCTGCTTGGCGTTGTCCTGCTTGAGGAGGGCGCTCTCCTTCTCCCGGGCCTCGGCCAGCGCCCGCGCCTCCGGGAGGGCGCGCGCCTCCTCCTCCAGCTTCTTCTTCTCGTCCTGGAGGACGAGCGCCGCCCGCCCGGCCTCGGCCAGCTTCTCGCGGAGGGCGCGGAGCTCCTCCCCGCTCTTGGCGGCCTCCCGCTCCAGGGCGAGGAGCTCCACCCGCCGGCGCTGCCTCTCCTCCTCGAGCTGACGCACCTCCTTGTCCTTCTCCCGGAGGCGGTGGCGGAGGATGAGCAGGCTGTCCCCGGTGCCGTCGAGGGCCCCGCTGAGGGGGGCCACGATGGCGGTGAGCCGCTGGACCTCGCCGGCGAGGACGCGGACGGTGCGGTCCTTTTCGTCGAGCTGTTGGTGCAGGAGAGCGATCTGGGCGGCGAGGACGAGGCTCACGGCCAAGATGACGGCGCCCACGAAGATCAGCTTGTGCCGACGTCGCATCCGGCGTCTCCGGGGCGGAGAAGAGCTTCAGCATACCACAGCGCCGGGCTTGCTTCACGGGTTTTCGGGGGCTCCGGCGGAACTCGCCGGGCGCGGCGGGTTTGGGGCGCCGGGGCCCTGTGCTAAAGTGGGGGCATGCCCCCCTTCCATCCCTCGCCGGCCTGAGGTGTCCATGTTCCCATCCGCCGAGAGCGTACGCACCTCCCTCGCGGGGCAGAACTACATCGCCACGCGCGAAATCTGCACCGCCCTCTACCTGGCGGAGGGGATGGGGAAGCCCATCCTCGTGGAAGGGCCGGCGGGGGTGGGGAAGACGGAGTTGAGCAAGGTGTGGGCCGCCGCCACGGGGCGGGACCTCATCCGCCTCCAGTGCTACGAGGGGCTCGACGAGTCCAAGGCCCTCTACGAATGGGAGTATGGGAAGCAGATGCTCTACACCCAGCTCCTGCGCGACAAGCTCCAGCAGATCCTGGCCGGCGCCTCGACGCTGAGCGAGGCCGCCGACCTCGTCGCGAAGGAGGAGGACATCTTCTTCTCCCAGCGCTTCCTGCTCTCGCGGCCCCTGCTGCGGGCCATCCGCGCCCAGGAGCCCACCCTCCTCCTGGTGGACGAGGTCGACCGCGCCGACGCCGAGTTCGAGGCCTTCCTACTCGAGGTGCTGAGCGACTTCCAGGTGTCCATCCCCGAGGTGGGCACCATCCGGGCGTCCAAGCCCCCGGCCGTCCTCCTCACCTCGAACAACACGCGCGAGCTCTCCGAGGCCCTCAAGCGCCGCTGCCTCTACCTCTTCATCGGCTACCCGACCCCGGAGGCCGAGCTCGAGGTCGTGCGCCTCAAGGTGCCGGGCCTGGCCGAGTCCCTCGCCAAGGAGGCGGTGGCCTTCGTCCAGCGCCTGCGCCAGATGGACCTGAAGAAGCACCCCAGCGTGAGCGAGACCATCGACTGGGCCAAGGCCCTCCTCATGCTGAACGTCCAGCGCCTCGACGAGGCCACCCTGAACGCGACCCTGACCGTCCTCCTCAAGCATGAGCAGGATGTCCTCCGCGCCCGCCGCGCCTCCGAGGCCGAGCGGGCGGGCCACAAGGCCGCCGAGGCGCTGCGCCGCCAGGGCGCGGGCCGTCACGAGGGCCTGGAGGACGGCGAGGCCGACTGGCCCCCCGCGCGCCGCCGGCGCCGCGGCCGGGACCCCCGCTTCGAGGACCCCTTCGGCCACGGTCCCCGCCGCGGGGAGGATTAGGCCGTGGACCGGCGGATGGTGGACTTCGTCCACGCCCTGCGCGCCTCGGGCGTGCGGGTCTCCCTCGCCGAGAGCGAGGACGCCTTCCGGGCGGCCTCCCAGGTGGGGGTCGCCGACCGCGAGGAGTTCAAGGTCGCCCTCCGCCTCACCCTGGTCAAGGAAGCGCACCACATCCCCCCCTTCGAGCGCCTGTTCCCCCTCTTCTTCGGCTCAGACGAGCCTCCCGTCATGGACAACCCCATGGGCGGGATGGGGGAGGAGGACGCCGAGCGGCTGATGCAGGCCCTCCAGAAGCTGGCCGAGCTGATCGGCCCCGAGGCCCTGCGGAAGCTCCTGGAGCACCTGCTCAAGGGCAGGCCCCTCTCCCGGCGGGAGATGGACGACCTGGGCCGGGAGGCGGGGCTCCCCATGGCCGGCCGCCCCAGCCAGGCCCCCTGGATGGAGGGCCGGATGAAGCAGGCGCTCGGGCTGGACGAGCTGATGGAGGCCCTCATGGAGCTCCTGGCCGAGCTGGCCGCCCAGGGGATGGGCCGGGAGGCGCTCGAGAGGCTGGCCCAGGGGGCGGGCATCAACCGCGAGGCCCTGGAGGAGCAGATCCGCCGCGAGGTGGGCGCCTCCATCGCCCGGCGGCAGCGGGAGGAGTACGAGAAGCAGCCCCCCATCGACGAGGTGATGGACCTGCCCTTCCGGGGGCTGAGCGAGCGCGAGATCGAGCGCCTGCGCGAGGAGGTGCGGCGCTTGGCCGCGCACCTGCGCAGCCGGGCGGCGCTGCGCCAGCGCCGGGCGAGGAAGGGCCGAATCGACATGCGGGGCACCATGCGGGCGAACCTGCGCTACGGCGGGGT
>JBBTDR010000697.1:0-6085 GCA_038042665.1 Nitrospinota bacterium | reverse complement strand
GGGACCGGGGGATCGGAGTGCCCGGCCACGAGGAGATTTTCCGGAGGGCGCTCCGGCTGTACCCCACCAACGCGAAGCTCCACCACGCGGTGGCCATGAATTACCTGCTCAACTGGGCTTCCCTTTCCCCGGACGAGCGCGCCTTCGGGAGCGGCGCCTTCCGCAGGGCGGTGAGCCTGCACGAGAGCCCCTGGGAACGGGCCGAGCTCAAGGCCAAGACGAAGGAGAGCCTTCTCTTGCTGAAGGGGAAGGACCTCGATCCGGCGGTCCTCGCCCTCGTGGAGGGGACGTGACGGGGGAGGCCGGGATGATGGGGCGCGGAACGCCGGATCGGGCGCGGTTCTTCCCGCGGGGGGCCGGGTGAAGGCCTTCGTCCTGGCGGCCGGGGAGGGGACGCGCCTCCGGCCTCTCACGGAGCGCGTCCCCAAGTGCCTGGTGCCCATCAACGGGAAGCCGCTTCTGGCGTATTGGATTGACCTTCTCGCCCGCCACGGCGTTGATTCCATCTTGATCAACACGCACCACCTCCACGGCCAGGTGCGCGAGTTTTTCGGGCACCGCGCCCTTCCGGTGAGGGCCGAGATCGCCCATGAGCCCGTCCTCCTGGGCAGCGCGGGCACGCTCCGGGCGAACCGCGCGTTCGCCGAGGGAGAGGAGGCGTTCTTCATCGTTTACGCGGACAACCTGACGGATGCCGACCTGACGGGCCTCCTCGCGGCCCACAGGCGGTCGGGACAGGTCGCGACGATCGGCCTGTTCCGCGCCGGGAGGCCCCGGGAGTGCGGCATCGCCACCTTGGACGCGTCCGGGGTCGTGACCCATTTCGAGGAGAAGCCCGCCCGCCCGGAATCGCCTTGGGCGTTCGCGGGGATCGCCGCGGCTTCCGGCGGGATTTTCGATTTCATCCCCGGCGGGTTCCCATGCGACTTGGGGCGGGACGTGCTCCCCAGGCTGGCGGGCCGGATGGCCGGCCATGAGCTGAAGTCCTATCTCCTCGACATCGGCACGATGGAGAGCTACGTCCAGGCCCAGTCCGATGCCGCCCGCATCCATCCGTAGGGAAACATGATCATCTCCCAGACCCCCCTCCGGGTCAGCTTCTCGGGCGGGGGGACCGACTTCCCGGCCTTCTACGAGAAGAACGAGGGCTACGTCGTCAGCGCCGCGATCGACAAGTACGTCCATGTCATCCTGACCGAGCGCTACGACGAGAAGATATACCTCAATTACTCGCGGAAGGAGACGGTGGACCGCGTGGACGAGATCCGCCACGAGCTCGTCCGCGAGAGCATGCGGATCGCCGGCGTGGAGAGCGGCGTCGAGGTGACGCTCCTTTCGGACATCCCCTCCGAAGGATCCGGCCTGGGCTCGTCGAGCAGCTTCACGGTGGGGCTCCTCAACGCCTTTCACGTCCTGCAAGGGGCGCAGGCGGGCCCCGCCCAGCTGGCGGAGGAGGCCTGCGAGGTCGAGATCCGCCGGTGCGGGAAGCCCATCGGCAAGCAGGATCAGTACATCGCGGCCTTCGGCGGGATGCGGGGGTTCCGCTTCCGGCGGGACGGGGGCGTGGAGGCCGAGCGGCTCGTCCTCTCCAGCGAGAAGCTCCACCGCCTGTCCTCGAACCTGTTCCTTTTTTATACCGCGAGCACCCGCAAGGCGTCGGACATCCTGGCGGAGCAGAACGACAGGGTCCCGGAGAACCTGCGCGCCCTCCAGCGCATCAAGGAGCTCGCCTGCGAGGCGGGCGGCGCGGCGCGGGTGGACGATTTCGACCGGATCGGGAGGGTCCTTGGCGAGAACTGGACGCTGAAGAAGGGGCTGGCCAGCCAGATCACCAACAGCCGGATCGACGAGATGCACGCCCTGGCGATGCGGGCCGGCGCCACGGGCGCGAAGCTCTGCGGCGCCGGGGGAGGGGGGTTCCTGCTGGTGTACTGCCCTCCCCCGGCGCACCCGGAGCTCTTCGAGGCGATGTCCGGCTACCGCCGGATGCCGTTCCTCATCGAGCGGGACGGCTCCAAGATCATCTTCAACTACCGGAGGTCCTCCTGGAAATGACGGCCGGGGGCGGCGGGAGCCGGGAATACTTCGAGGAGGTCAAGCGCGCCCTCGACGGCGCCCTCCCGCAGGCGGAGGCGTTCATCGGGGAGCTCTACAGGGCCTATCTGGACGATCGCCAGATCTTCATGATCGGCAACGGGGGGAGCGCCGCCAACGCCTCGCACTTCTCCCAGGATTTGAACAAAGGCACCATTGAGAGTCCTTCGGCCTCGAAGCGCTTCCGCGCCGTTTCCCTGACGGACAACGTGCCGTTCCTCACGGCGCTCGCGAACGACGAGGGGTACGACAGCGTTTTCGCCGGCCAGCTGAAGGCCCTGGGCCGGCCCGGGGACCTCCTGGTGGCCATCAGCGTCTCCGGGAACAGCCTGAACGTCCTGCGGGCCGCCGAGTACGCCAGCGGCCACGGGATGCGGGTGCTCGGAATTGCCGGCCGCTCGGGCGGCAGGCTGGCCGAGCTGGCCCAGGAGAGCCTCCGCGTCCCCTCGGATGACGCCGGCGTGGTGGAAACCGTCCACTCCGCCGTCTTCCACTTGGCCGTCGCGCAGCTGCGCGGGCGCATCGCCGGCCAGCGCCGGGGAGGCTCCTGAGCGGTGGGAAGGGGTCCCACGGTGTTCCTGGACCGGGACGGCACCATCAACCGGGACCGTCCCGGCTACGTCAAGCGGTGGGAGGAGTTCGAGTTCCTGCCGGGCGCTCTCGGGGCGCTCCGCCGGCTGGCGGATCTCGGGGCCGAGGTCATCGTGGTGACGAACCAGTCGGCCGTCGGGCGGGGGCTCGCGAGCCAAGAGGCGGTCGAGGATATCCACCGGCGGATGATTGCGGAGGCCGAGGCGGGAGGGGGGCGGATCTCGAAGGCCTTCTTCTGCCCCCACGCGCCCTGGGAGGGTTGCGGATGCCGCAAGCCCAAGCCCGGCCTCCTCGTCCGGGCGGCGGAGGAGTTCGGGGTGGACCTCGCGCGCGCCTTCATGGTGGGGGACGCGCCGGCGGACATGGAGGCGGCCCTCGCGGCGGGCTGCCGGCCCGTCTGGATATCCCAGGACGGGCGCGGCGCCGGCGGGCCGCTGGCGGCCATCCCCCGCGTGAGGGATTTGCGCCAGGCGGCGCTCCTCATCGAATCTTTCGCTATTGAGGGTAGGTAGTTGGGATGGTTGGAGAAGCGTGGAGTTGTGATCTGTAGCCGAGGTCCAGAAAAGAGGGATGGCAACGACATCCATGAGTAAGCGGTTCCTCGTCACCGGCGGTTTCGGCTTCATCGGCAGCCACCTGGTCGAGCGGCTGCTCGCGGACGGGGCGCGGGCGCACGTCGTGGACGACCTCTCGACGAGCCCCATCTCCCTGGACGCCTTCCTGGACCTGCTCGGGCGGCCGGCCGCGCTCACGCATGACCTGTGCACCGTCTTGGATTACTGCCAGGGGAACCCCCGCGATTCCTTCGACGGCGTTTTCCACCTGGCATCCGTCGTCGGGCCCGTGGGCGTCCTCCCGCACGCGGGGAAGATCGCCCACATGATGATCAACGACATGACGGCCCTCTCCGACCTGGCGTCCCGGATGGGGGCGAAGATCGTGGACGTCTCGACGAGCGAGGTCTACGGGGGCGGGCGGGACGGCTGGTGCTCCGAGGACGACACCAAGCTCATCCAGGCGAACGTCACCGTGCGGCTGGAGTACGCGGTGGGGAAGCTCGCCGCCGAGACCGCCCTCGTGAACCGCACCAAGGTGAGCCCCCTCCAGGCCTCCATCGTGAGGCCCTTCAACGTGGCCGGCCCCCGCCAGTCGGCGAAGGGAGGGTTCGTGCTGCCCCGGTTCATCCAGCAGGCCCTGGCCGGGGAGCCCTTGACCGTCTATCACGACGGCACCATGGTCCGGGCGTTCACCCACGTCTCGGACATCGTGGACGGCATCCTCCTCGCCATGGAGCGCGGGGAGAACGGGCGCGCCTACAACATCGGGAACCCCCGGAACAAGACCACCATCCTGGAGCTGGCCAAGCGCGTCCTCCGCGTCACCGGGAGCCGGTCGGAGATCTCCTTCGTCGATCCGGCGGCGATCTTCGGCCCCCTCTTCGCCGAGGCGAACGACAAGTACCCCGACGCGAGCCTCGCCCTGCGCTCCCTGGGCTGGGACCCGAAGCACGGCGTGGACTTCGTCATCCAGGACATGGCGGATTACATCCGGAGCGGGCGCACCGCGTAATCCGGGAAAGGCGAGAAGAGTGGCGATCTCCCGCCTCGATCCGGTCCCCGCCGGGGCGCCCAGGCCCCGCGTGAGCGTCGTCATGCCGACCTACAAGAGGCCGCACCTGATCCGCGAGACCCTGCTCACGGTGGTGAACCAGACCTTCCCCGGCATGGAGATCCTGGTCAAGGCGGACGGGACGGAGGACGGGACGGAGGCGGAGGTCCTCAGCCTGGGGGACTCCCGGGTCCGCTTCTCCCGCAGCCCGGTGCGGCTCGGGATGCCGGGGATTTTGAACAGCACGATCGCCGAGACGCGGGGCGAGTTGGTCCTCATCCTCCATGACCATGACCTCTATCATCCCCGGCTGGCCGGGGAGCTCGTCCGGCGGCTCGACGCCCGTCCGGCGGCCCTCTATGCCCATGCGGCGGTCCAGATGGTGGACGGGAACGGCAAGGTGACCCGGTCCTACCTGAACGCCTTCCCCGAGGTCACCCCTGGGCCCGAGTGGGCCCGGTTCATGCTCAGCCGGTTCGACTGCCCGGTGTGCGCCTGCTCCATGGTGAGGCGGGACGCCCTTGAGCGGCATGGGCTGTTTGATCCGGAGTATGGGTTCCTCGCCGATATCGAGCTGTGGCTCAGGCTCTCGATGCAGGGCGACGTCGCCTATGTCCCCGAGGTCCTGATGTCGCTCCGGGAGCGTGAGGCGGGCCACGAGTACAAGAAAATCAAGTGGGACGCGGTGGATTCGGTCGTCCGCATCCACCGGAGATACACCCCTGTGGTCCTGCCCGGGTGGCGCAGCGCCGCCCGGCTCGCCCTCCGGACCGAGCGGCTTCTGATCGAATCGTACCTGGCGAGCATGAAGCAGACCCGCTTCGCCAGGGCCGCCCGGCGGGAGGGAAAAGAATTCCTGCGGCGTGTGGGGGGGCCGCTCTCCCACCTGGTCGCGGCGATTCTCTAGTGGTAGTGGGCGGATGAAGATCCTCCTCAGCTTTCCCTCCGAATCCCAAGGAGGGGACGGGAGGGACTACGCCCGCGTCTACCGCCGCCTCGGGCACGAGGTGCGGGAGGTGAACGTGGCGGAGAGCTTCCGGGGCCTGGGGATCCCAGGCGACGTCTCCCGCGGCTACCCGGCCGAGATCACGATCGAGGAGCTCTTCGGGGAGGAGGGGGTCCCCGGCCTGTTCTTCTACGTCGAGCCCCTGGGGCTGATCCCGCGGGGGCTGGAGCGCTGCCCGGCGCCGACGGCCTGCATCGTGGGGGACCCGCACCGGGGGGTGCGCGGGCGCCGGATGTACGCGCGGCTGTTCGACCATGTGTTCGTCTACCAGCGGAATTACCTGCACCTGTTCGGCGAGCACCCCCCCGGCGCCGTGCACTGGCTCCCGAACGCGTGCGACACGGAGGTGGTCCGGGACCTGGGCGTCCCCCGGGACCTCGACGTGGCCCAGATCGGCAGAATCCGCGGGGCCAACCGCATGCGCGGGCCGGTCATGGCCGCGCTGGCGGAAAAATACAAAGTCAACGAGCAGCGCTTCTATCTCATGCGGGAGATCCCGGAGGTGTACTCCCGGGCGAAGATCGTGGTGAACATCCCGATGGGGGACGACCTCAACATCCGCTTCTTCGAGGCGCTCTCGTGCGGGGCGCTCCTGCTCACCCGGCGCGACGCCAACGGGCAGGAGGAGCTCTTCCAGGAGGGCGTGCATTACGCGGCCTACGGGAGCGAGCGGGAGCTCTTCGAGAAGGTGGACCACTACCTCCGGCACGGGGAGGAGAGGGAGCGGATCGCCGCGGCCGGCCGCGCGGAGGCGCTCCGGCGCCACACCCTGGAGCACCGGGTGAG
>JBBTDR010000696.1:0-5398 GCA_038042665.1 Nitrospinota bacterium | reverse complement strand
TAGACGGGGAGCCCCCCCACCACGGCGGCCTCCCCCGCGTTCTCGGCGGGGAGCACCAGCCCCTCGACCCCGAGCTTCTTGGCCAGCACGGCGACGTTGAGCGCCCCGCGCACGGGCTTGAGGGCGCCGTCCAGGGCGAGCTCCCCGAGGAACATCATCCCCCGCGTCCGCTCGCCGCCGCCGTTCAGGGCCCCGTTCGCGCGAAGGAGCCCCAGGGCGATGGGGAGGTCGAAGGCGCTCCCCTCCTTGCGCATGTCGGCGGGGGAGAGGCTCACGGTGATGCGCCCCAGGGGGTAGATGAAGCCCGTGTTCGAGATGGCCGCCCGGATGCGGTCCTTGCTCTCCTTCACGGCGGCGTCGGGCAGGCCCACGGTGGAGTAGTAGGGGAGGCCCGAGGCGAGGTCCACCTCGACCTCGACCGGATGGGCGTCCACCCCCAGAACCGCCGCCGCTTGCGTCTTGGCCAGCATGGCAGAGCCTCCTAGGGAGGTAAGTTTCAAAGGCAAATATACAACGAAAGTATAGCACGAAAAAAAGACGAATTTCCAGGGTGGAGAGAAATTTCTGGTGGTCGATTTAAGTTATTGATTTAAATTGATTTATTCGGCAACGGAAGGGTGAGGTAAAGAAAAAGAGGGGGGCGGAGGCCATCCCTCCGCTCCCCTCTTGCGGCTCGTGGGGCTAGTACTCGAAGACGGTGGGCCCGGTCACGGGCTCGGTCAGGACCTCGAGGGCCTTCCGGGTGGCCTCGAGGCGCCACTGCCGCTCGGACTCCCCGGGGCGGCTCGGGTCCCCGAAGGGGTGGTGGAAGTGGCCCGCCCGCGTCTTGAGGATGCGGTTGGCCCCCACGTCCTTCGCCACGTCGGGGAGGCAGGTGACCAGCACGGTGGGGATGCCCGCCCTCTCCAGCTCCTTCGCCAGCGTAGCGCCGCTACGCGTGCCCGTCCCTCAGGTGGCGGGCAGGACCACCCCCTCCACCCCGGCGGCGCGGGCCTCCTTGGCCATGGCCTGCCCCACCTGCTTCATGATGTGGACGGGGCCGCCGTTCCCGCAGGTGCTCAGGATCTCGTCGTGGAGCTTGTCGAAGACGCCCTCCCTCTCGAGCTGCCTGAGGGCGTCCACGGCGAGCATCCGGTCCGGGTCCTCGTTCACGAAGACGGTGTTGAAGCCCCCGTGGATGGAGATGAAGGAGCCCTTGGGGAGCTCCTCCCGCCCGGCGAAGGAGTACTTGTTCCAGTGGTGGATGGAGGCCCGGGAGCCGGGGATGCGGTCCGGGTTGCCGGGGGGCACCATCCCCGCCTCGGTGGCCACGGCGATCTTCCGGCCCTTGAGGCCCTTGAGGGGCGCGGGCGGAGCCACCCGGTCGAAGCCCAGGAAGGTGAACTCGGAGGCGTAGGGTTCGCCCTTGACCTTCTTGAGCACGAGGTCCACCGCCCGCTGGGCGGCGGGCACCTCGGCGAAGCCGTTGTGGCGGATCCCGCGGGGCAGGTAGCCCTCCTCCGGGGCCGGCCCCAGCTTCTCCCCGCGCGCGAGCTTGAGGCCCAGGCGCACCATGCGGGGCAAGGCCTCCCCCATCCCGGCGGCGGTGTCCGCGGCCGGGACGATGTGCACCACGCGGCGGCAGGCCGCGACCCCGGGGTTCTCGGGGTGCATGCCCGTCACCACGGCCGTCTTCCCGGCCGCCCTCGCGGCCAGGCAGAGGCGGGCGCAGGCCAGGCCGTAGCGGCCCGCGTTGAAGGCGGGCCCGGCGACGAGGAGGTCGGGCGCGAGCCGCCCGATGTGGGCCAGGGCCGCCGCCTCGGCCGAGGGGTCGGTGGCGTAGGTGTTGTCTCCGCAGAAGAGGGTGCCGACGACCTCTCCCTCCTCCCCCAGGAGGCGCTGGAGCAGGATGCCGGGGCCCACGGGGCCCTCCTTGAAGGTGAGGGGGTGGTCCCCCTTCTCCTCGCCCCCGACTCCGGCGAAGAACTGGTTGAGGTACTGGACGACGCGGATTTTCTTGTTCGTTGCCATCCCGGTCTCTCCTTGCGTCTGGGCAAGCGTCTCGGGCTAGTAGTCTTTCCCGGTGAAGTGGCTGAGCTCCATCCCCCATTCGTCGGCGTAGAGGTCGGCGTTGGTGACCTCGAAGCTCGACGCGGTGTCGACCACGGGGGCGCCGTAGGGCTTGAACTTGGGGGAGCCGATCACCCGCTCGACGGCGGGGAGGACGACCGGCTGGCCCTGGAGCCCCTTGCTCACGATGGCGTCCGCCTCGGGGACGGTGTACACGAGGGGGAAGTCCCCGCTCCCCGGGTCCCCGGTCTCGTACATGATGGGCACCGCCTTGATGCCCGCCTGCTCAAGCGCCTGGACGGTCAGGAAGTAGTCCACCGAGGAGTTGCCGCCCCCCTCGTGGGCGAGGACGGCGCCGTCCGCCCGGAGGAGCTTGGCCAGCTTGGCCACGTACTGGGCCGAGCGTTCCTTGAGGGCCTGGTTGTCCCGGTGGCCCCGGGTGATGACCACCCCGGCGAAGTTCAGGTCCTTGCCGTGCCGCCGGTAGAGCTCGAGGAGGAGCGGCTTGTTGCAGTGGAGGTAGGTCGGCACCTTCTGGCCGGTCTTGTAGTTGGCCCCGACCACCGCCCCGTCCAGCATCTCGTTGGGGTGGATGAGGGTGGGGAGGGAGTCGTCCAGGTCCTTCCCGTAGACGTAGGTGGCCACCATCACGGCCTGGTGCATCACCTGGTCCACGTAAACGATGCGGGGGAGGGAGGGGGCCACCTCGGCGAGCTCGTACACATCGAGCTTCTCGGGCTTCAGGCTCGCGGTGCACCGGGCCAGGTAGGCGGCCCCCCGCAGGGTGGCCAGCCGGATGGCCGCGTCGGGCTCGCCGTTCGAGGCGGTGGGGATGGGCTCGTAGTAGGCGACGAGGTTCACCGTCTCCGAGTTCGCGCAGTAGAGGGCCCCCGGCCCGCTCATGTCGATGATGCTGTCCCGGAAGGTCATGATGCCGGTCTGGGGGCCGGGGTACTGGGTGGTGCTGAGGATGCACATCCCCGCCAGCTTGTGGGTGCGGCCCTCCCCGGCGGTGAGGGCGGGCCCCAGGAACCCCGGGAAGGCGCACGAGCGCCCGCTCACCTTGAAGAGGGGCTCCACGGCGTCCACGTTGTGGACGATGCGCACGCTCTCGCCGGGGTGGGCGAGGTCGAAGCGCACGTCCAGGAACCCGCCCTCGGCCATCATCGCTTCCTTGAGCTCCTGGGCGTTCACCGTGAGGGTGCCGTCCCGGTAGCCGGTCCGGCCCCCGAACGCGGCCTTCTTGACCGGGAAAATCCCCAATTCGAGCCGCATGGCCGCTCTCCCTCAGCCCTGCTTCGCCTGGTTCTTGCGCAGCCCGGCGAGCGCCTCCTCGATCTGCGCCACGTCGAGCACCATCTCCATGAGCTGCACCTTCTCGGCGTAGACGTCCGCCGGGAGCTTCGTGCGGACCTCCTCCTCCAGGATGTGGTACACCGGGAGTCCCAACGAGACTCCCGCCAAGGGCCCGGCCCAGCTGGGGTCGCCCGAGGTCACCGTCTCGGCGGCGATCCGGACGCCCTCGCCGTTCATCCCCAGCACCACCACCAGGTTCTCCGGCCCGTGCGCGTCCACGAGCTGCCGGATGGTGGCCTGGTTGTCCAGGTCCATGGCTCCCGCCGAGGTTCAGACGAAGCAGGCCGTCGTCTGGTAGACGACCTCCGACCCCGCCGCCTGGAGGCACTCGGCCAGGACCGGGCCGGGGATGCCGTCCCGCTCCCCCAGGGCGATCACCTTCTTGCCATCGAACATTCCGTGTCTCCTCTATGCCGCCCGATGGGCCGCAGGCAGCGGCCCCTAAGATTCCACCACAATGGACGCGCCGTCCGCCTGCTGGGTCATCCGGCCCAGGAAAAGGCTCCCCTTGGCCACCACCATCGCGCTCTTCATGGTGCCTGCCCGCATGGCGGCGAGGGCGTGGCCCAGGTAGGGGACCCCGGCGGGGATGTGGCCCTGGGTGGGGGCGAACCCGGGCATCCCGTGCTTCTGGATGAAGGCCGGGATCTCCTCCCGGGCGATCTCCCCCCGGACGACGGCCAGGGCGGCCAGGGTGCGGTAGTTCGTGAGGGGGACGTCCCCCGCCCCGGCGGGGACGGTCACCTCGGGGTTGTGAAGCTCGACCGCGTACTTGTCGATGTCCCGGAGCTTCCGCCCGGCGCGGGCCAGGGGCTCGCACACCAGGGCCTCCATCATCCCCTGGGGGGTGGAGGGGCGGCCCGAGGGGTGGCGGCCCGCCATCCCCAGGTTCAGGCGGGGGCTCGCCCCGTCGTCCGGCCCCACCCAGAACGCGACGCCGCCCAGCACGTCCTCCAGCACGGGCATCCGCTTCTCGATGTGGCGGTGGGACTTCATCCCGAGCTTGGCGAGGGAGCCGCCCCCCACCACCACGGCGTTGCGCACCACCCCGGCCTGGACCAGCGCCGCCGCGTGCACCAGGGCGTACACCGGGGCGGCGCAGAAGGCCTTGATGTCCACCCCCGCGGCGTTCGGGCAGCCCGCCATCTCCCCGATGGCCTTGGCGAGGTTCCCGCCCCCGCGGTTGTAGCGGTCTCCGATGGCCTCCTCGGAGCAGCTGAGGAGGTAGTCCACTTCCCCGGCGGGGAGAGAAGCTTTCTCCAGCAGGAGGCGGAGGGCGTAAGCCCCGCTCGCCTTGGCGGCCAGGTTCTCGAGGAGGATGCGGGCGGCGAGGGACTCGTCTTCCTCGTGGTCGCGGCGGACGCAGCCGACGATCTGCCCATCGTGCGAAAGGGGCAGCGCCTCGCCCGATTCGATGCGCTGGAGGATCTCCGCCGCCCTCAGGCGCTTGGCGGAGGCGCCCGCGAGGGACTCCGCCGCGGCGGAGGCGCCGTTGGGGGGCGGGCTCCAGGCGGAATCCAGGGCGAGGAGGCCGAAGAGGTCGGCCCGCTCGAGGAGGGAGTAGAAGGTCCCTTGGCCGAGGATCTCCCCGAACGGCCCCTGATGGGAGGCGCCCGGGAGGGGGTGGCCGTGCCAGGGGGAGGGGATGTCGGCCAGGGCTTCCGGCTTCAGGTTGCCGATGAAGGCCTGGTGGGGCGGGTAGGCGACGGTCTCCTTGTGGCTTCTCAGGCGGCCCCGGAGGTCGGCCAGAAAGCCGCTCCTGACGGCCACCTCGCGGAAGGGCTTGGCGCCGTAGCGGACGAGGTCCGGCACATGGACCAGCACATTCACGGCGGCGCGCAGGACGGGGACCATACCGGGCAATTTCCCTGGAAAAAGGTGAGAATCAGGGGAATTCTACGGCGGGGCGGGGCGAAAGTAAAACGCTCCGGTGCTCTTCTGCTCAGGGGAGCCCGCGGTTCGAGGGGGGGCGGGACTCCCGCGCCGGGGCGAG
>JBBTDR010000695.1:0-14660 GCA_038042665.1 Nitrospinota bacterium | reverse complement strand
CGCACCGACGTGGGGCTCCTCCCCAGCGGGGAGGCGCAGATGCGCGGCGCGGCCTACCGGCTCGGGCCCTGGCTCGCGGGGGAGGGGAGGGTGCGGGTGTTCACCAGCCCGCTGCGCCGGGCGCGGGAGAGCGCCCAGCTGCTCTGCGAGGCCCTCGGCCTCGCCCCTCCCGGGGAGGGCGATGTGGTGCCGGGCCTCTCGGAGCTCGACCTGGGGGAGTGGGAGGGGGAGACCTACGCCTCCCTCAGCGCCCGGGAGCCCGAGCGCCTCAAGGCCCACTACGCGGACCTCGTGCGCTCGCGCCCCCCGGCCGGGGAGAACCTGCTGGACCTGGCGGCCAGGGTGAGGCCGGCCGCCGGGCGGCTCCGCGAGGCCGCCCGCGGGGGCGTTGCCCTGGTGGTGGCCCATGCCGCGGTGAACCGGGTGATCCTCTGCGACGCGCTGGGGGCCCCGCTCGAGAACTTCTTCCGCATCGAGCAGGACTTCGCCGCCCTGAACGTCATCGAGTACCACGGGGAGACCCCTCTCGTGCGCCTGCTGAACGGCTGAGGGCGGGGATGCGGGACTACGTTTACCTGTGGCTGGTGATCGTTTTCGGGGCGGTGTGGGGCGCCTATTGCTTCCTGCGGCCGGACCTGCGGCGGAAGCTCCTCTTCTCGAGCGCGGCCTCGTTCTTCCTGGGCTTCACCGAGCCCTTGTTCATCCCGGGCTACTGGATCCCCCAGTTCAAGGCCATCCCCCTGGGGAAGGAGCTCTACCTCGAGAGCCTCCTCTTCTGCGGGGTGCTGGGGGGCTTCTGCGCCTGCTCCTGGCAGGTGGTGGCCGGGAAGGGCCTCTTCCCGCTGCGGAAAATTCACCCCGCCCTGACCTTCACGGCCCCGGTGGCCTTCCTTGCCGTCTATCTGCCGGGGGGGACCGAGGTCCCCGTGAACTTCGCCTATTTCGCGGGCGGAGCGATGATGCTGGGGACGGGTGTCCTGATCGGGGCGCTCGGGCGGGAGACGGCCTGGCCCATCCTGCTCACGGGGCTGGCCGCGACCCTCATCTACGGGGCCATCTACTACGCCTTCTGGGTCACTTTCCCCTCGCTCCCGGCGAGCTACCAGTTCGTGAACTTCTCGGGGCTGGCGATCGCGGGCATCCCGATCGAGGAGTTCGTCTGGATCTTCCCCTTCGCCTGCTGCTGGGCGCTCCTCTACGAGATCTGGCGGGGCCGCTTCCCGGGGCTGTAGCGGGGGCCGGTATTGCGTCTCATAGCTTCATTGGACAAGTCACGGTGCCAACTTGTCATTCCTCCGTAGGGGCGTATTGCCATACGCTCCCACGAAAGAATCTGCTTTTTCAGAAGCGGATTCCTCGGGCGCGGAGCTTGTCCCGAGCGCAAGCGAAGGGTTCTCTCGGGATGACACCTGCGCCCGATTTCTTTGTCACGATATTTCCGGGACAGGACCCTAGCGCGGGTTCCCGTCCCCGCGGCCGCGGCTGTCCGCGCCCTTCTGCATCAGGATGACGAGCAGGAAGAGGATGTTGAAGGCCTGGATGAGGAGGAGGAGGGCGTCCACCGTGCGGCCGTCGCGCAGCACGAGGGCCGAGATGCCCAGCGAGGCCGCGACGAGGAAGATGAAGAAGACGGCCTGGCGCCGCGAGAGCCCCACGTCCGCCAGCTTGTGGTGGATATGGTCCCGCCCCACGTACTCCAGCCACTCGCGCACCGAGGACACCTTCCCCGAGACGATCCGCGCGACGGTGATGAAGGTCATGTCGAAGATGAGGACGCCCAGGATCAGCATGGGCATCGCGAAGGCCTTGATGGGGTCGTTCACGTCCCAGGTGCCCATCACGCCCAGGGCGGCGAGGGTGAAGCCGATGAAGGTGCTCCCCGCGTCGCCCAGGAAGATGGCCGCCGGCTTGTTCGGGCGCAGGTTGTAGGGGAGGAAGCCCAGGCATGCGCCCATGAGCCCCAGGCTGATGAACATCAGGTGGGGCTGGCCGGTCTGGAGGGCCGTGATCCCGATGAAGAGCGAGGCGATGGCCCCGAGGCCGGTGGCAAGGCCGTCCATGCCGTCGAGGAAGTTGAGGGCGTTGGATATCCCGATGAGCCAGAGGAAGGTGAGGAAGATCTCCACGCTGTCCTCGATGAGCCCGGGCGGGAAGAAGGAGAGCCGCACCCCGGAGTACACCACCAGGGAGCAGGCGAGGAGCTGGGCGAGCATCTTCACCGAGGCGCGGACGCGCCGCGCGTCGTCCCACACGCCGACGATCAGGAGGATCGCCGCCGCCGCCGCGACGCCCGTCGTCTCGGGCGAGTAGAGGTTGTTGACGAAGACGGAGAAGGCGACGCCCAGGAAGACCGCGAGGCCGCCGAGCAGCGGGGTGGGGGAGCCGTGAATCTTGCGGTCGTCCGGCACGTCGAGCACCTTCAGCCGGATGGCCAGCGCCCGGATGATGGGGGTGATGAGGAACGCGGCGAGCAGAGAGACCGCGGGCACGTAGAGCCAGCGGTGGCCATGATCCTTCATCCAGCCGCGCACCTGGGGCATGAGGATGAAGCCCAGGGTGATGAAGGCGGCGCCGTACAGGTAGGCGTAGGCGAAGCCGTTGCCCGCCGTTTCCTTCTGCTCCGAGCTCTCCGCCATGGCCCCCTCAGCCCCGGAGGAACGCGCAGACGGCGTTCATGATCCGTTCGATTTCCCCCTCCGTCAAGGAAGGATAGATGGGGAGCGAGAGGTGGCGCGCCCAGGCCTCCTCGGCGCCGGGGAAGCCGCTCTCCCCGAGCAGGCGGTGCAGGGGGCGGTAGATGGGCCGCCGGGCCCCGATCCCTTTCGCGTCGAGCGCCTGGACGGCCTCATCCGCGTCCACGCCTTCGGGCAGCCGGACCACGTAGCGGTGGAAGATGTGGCGGCCGCCCGGCGGCTCCTGCGGCAGCCCCAGGCCGGTGCCGGCCAGCCTCTGGGAGTAGGCCGCGGCGATGGCCCGGCGGCGGGCGATGAAGTCTTCGTAGCGGCTGAGCTGGACCCGCCCGATCGCGGCCTGGACGTCGGTCAGCTTGTAGTTCCAGCGGGGGAGCAGGTCGTCGCGCTCGTCGTACTCCCGGGCGTCCCGCACCCGGGCGAGGAGGGCGGGGTCGTCCCCCAGCACCATGCCGCCCTCCCCGGCGGCGAGGGGCTTCGTGGCGTAGAAGCTGCAAATGGCGAGCACTCCCGTCCGGCCCGCCGGCCCGCCGGGGCCGCCCGCGCCGAGGGCCTGGGCGAGGTCCTCCACCACGGGGGGGCCGAGGGCCGCGATGCCCGCCGCGTCGGCGGCGCGGCCGAAGAGGTGGGCGACGACGACGGCCCGCGCTCCCCCGGCCGCTGGCGACACCGTCTCGGCGGTGGGGTTGCCCGTGAGGGGGTCCACGTCGCAGAGCCGGGGAAGGGCCCGCAGGTGGCGGACGGCCTGGACGAGGGCCGGGCAGTTGTAGCTCGGCACCACCACCGCGTCCCCCGGGCGGACGCCCATCGCGTGGAGGGCGAGATGGAGGGCGGCCGTTCCGCTGCTCGCCGCCACCCCGTGGGCGCGGCCCGCGTAGCGCGCCACCTCGGCCTCGAAGGCGGCGGTGCGGGGACCCTGGGCGATCTGGCCGGAGCGGACGGCGCCGGCGGCGGCCTGGGCCTCCTCCTCTCCCAGGGTGGGGCGCGAGTGGGGGATGCGGGAGGGGGCCGCCATGCCGCTCAGGGCTCGAGGAAGAGGCGCGCCGAGCGGAAGGCCTCCGCCGCGGCCACGCGGCCCTGGGTCCCGCGGAAGATGGCGGTCGCGCGCGCCATCTCGAGGATGTTGGTGTTGGGGATGTTGGTCTTCTGGACCTGGGAGGCGTGCGCCTCGAGGGCCTGGAGTTTCTTGCCGAGGGTGGCGCGGATGTCCACGAAGACCCCCGGCTGGAACTCGATGGTGGTCGGCCCCTCGTAGAAGAGGAGGTTGGGCACGTAGCGCGCCGCCGAGAGGACGGCGGTGTGGACGGTGCGGTGGTCCTGGTGGGTGTCGTCGCCGTGGTGGACGAAGATGACGCGGGGCTCGACCTTCCGGAGGACGCCTTCCACGTAGACGATGAACTCGCGGTCGAGGGAGACGCGGGTGTCCTGGAAGCCGCCGAGGATGAGATCGGCGGCGCCCAGGATGTCCGCCGCCGCGCGCTGCTCGGGCTGGCGGACGGAGGAGGTCCCCCCCTGCTCCCCCCCCGTGATCACCAGCATGCTGACCCGGTGGCCCGCCTGGGCGTAGCGGGCGAGGGTGCCTCCGCAGCCGAACTCGATGTCGTCCGGATGGGATCCGATGGCGAGGATGTTCATGTCGGTTCCTTCGGGCGGGCCGGCGGTCCCTCAGCGCCGGACGAAGACGGGGTTCGTGATGATGTGGTTGCTCCGGTCCACCTGCGCGTCGAGCCGGTAGTAGAAGCGGTTGAAGGGGATGTCGTCCTTGTCGGTGAAGTCCACCTTGAGGGGGGTGGGCCCCTCGAAGGTCCCGATCACCTTGCCCATCCGGACGAGCTGGGCCTTCACCTGCACGGCGCTTCCGTTCTGCGTCCCCACCTCGAAACGGACCTGGGGAGGCCCCTGGAACTGCACCTCCGCGCCGTAGATGCCCGACACCTTGCCGTCGGGCGAGAGGACGCGGAAGTCGTTCATCTGGAGCCGGTTGGGGCCGTAGCCGCGCACGACGTAGAAGCGCCCGTTCACCAGGGCCCGGAAGAAGGCGTCCTCCGAGGCCTCCTCGAGGAAGAAGACGTTCTGGATGTCGGTGAGGCGCTTGCGGCCGCCGAGCTCGTTCTCGCTGTGGAAGTCCAGCCCCCCGTAGCCCCAGATGGGCCGCGGCCTGAGGCCGTTCACGTAGCCGGCCAGGTACTGGTCCCAATGCTGGCCCGGGAGGCTCTCCTTGAAGGCGTCCTCGTAGATGCCGTCGAAGCCCCAGAAGTTGACCGTCTCGTGGAGCACCTGGGAGTGCGGCTGGGTCTCCATGCCCACCCGCTCGGCCTTCTCCCGGGCGAGGAGGGAGCCCTGGTGGGCCCAGAGGACGAAGCCGCCGTTCTCCTCGGCGTAGTTGATGATCTCCTGGTAGGGGCGCATCCCGTAGGGGCCGTGATAGGGGCTGAAGGGGCTCGACTTGAAGGGATGGGCGTCCACGGCGCCCAGCAGGCTGAAGGCCAGGCAGGCGGCGCCCACCCACCGGATCCAGCCGCCGAAGAGCAGCAAGAAGAGAGAGACGAGGATGCCGCCGAGGTAGAGCAGCCAGCCGGGCAGCAGGACGGAGAAGTAGCGGGTGCTCAGGCCGTTGTGAAGAATGGGGAGCTTCTGCACCACCTGGCGGCTCATCCCGAGCAGGAGCATGTGCCGCCGCCAGTCGTGCACCGTCAGGGTGCCGGCCAGGGGGTTGCCCTTCACGTAGTAGAAGGGGGCGCTCTCGACCCCCGGGATGAGGACCATGTTCGGGTTCTCGCGCTGGAACTTCTCGATGGTGTTGTAGTACTCGTCCACCCCGATGCGCAGGACCGAGGGGCGGTAGTCGAGGCTGTAGCTGAAGAGGTGCCGGAAGGGGGGCGGCCCCCAGGCCATCCGCACGTAGTCGTGGTCGGTGAAGACGACGATCGAGATGCCGTCGGCCTTGGCCTTGGCGACGATCTCCTCCACCGTCTGCTCGCCCGTGCTGAAGGTGGTGTGGACGTGGATGATGGCGCGGTGGGGCGTCAGCCCGCCCGGCGGGGGAGCGGCCGGGGGAGCGGCCGGGGCCGCGGGGCCTGCGTGGGAGGCGGACATGGGCTGGGCCAAGGACAGCAGCAGCCCGGCGATGAGGAGAAGGCGGCCCTTCATCCGGCGAACCCCGGGGCGGTGGGTGCGAGAAGCCGCTGGTACAGCGCCTCGATTTTCTCACACATTTGCTCGGCGCTGTAGGCCTGGGCGAGCTCCCGCCCGGCCTCCCCCATGGCCCGGCGCTCCTCGGGGCGGGAGAGCAGGCGCTCGATGGCGGCGGAGAGGGCGCCGGGGTCGTCCGGCGGGACCAGGAGCCCCGTCCGGCCCTCCCGCACCACGTCGGGGAGCCCTCCCGTCCGGGTGGCCACCACGGCCAGCCCGGCGGCCATGGCCTCGACGGCCGCCCGGCCCATGCCCTCGTTCCGGGAGGGGAAGACGAAGAGGTCCAGCTCCGCGAGCAATTCCGCCACATCCTCCCGCCAGCCCAGGAAGGACACCTTGCCGGCGGCCCCCAGCTCGCGGGCGAGGGCCTCGCAGGCTCCCCGCCTCTCGCCCTCCCCGATGAGGACGAGCCGCGCCCCGGGCTGCCTCGCCTGGAGGGCGGCGAAGGCCCGGATGAGCAGGTCGTGGCCCTTGACCGGGTCGAGGCGCCCCACCGAGCCGATGAGCGCCCCCTCGGCGGGCAGCCCCAGCGCCCGGCGCCTGGTGGGATCGGCCCCGTTCCGCGCCTTCGCCTGGGGCGGGGGGATGCCGCTGAAGATGGTGACGAACTGCGGCGGGCGCCCGATCCCCAGGGCGAGGTGCTCCTCGGCCTCCCGGTCGGTGAGGGTGACGATGGCGTCCGTCCAGCGGGCCATCAGGCGCTCGGCCCAGATGAACAGGCGGGTCTTGAGGGGCCCGAAGTACCCGTAGAAAACGTGGCCGTGGGGGGTGTGGACGACCCGGCAGCCGCCCGCCCGCCTGGCCGCCAGGCGCCCCAGGATGCCCGCCTTGGACGTGTGGGTGTGCACGAGGTCGTACCTTCCTTCCCGGATCAGGCGGCGGCAGGCCCGCAGCGCCCCGAGATCCTTGAGCGGGTCGACGGCCCGGACGAGGGAAGGGATCCGGATCAGCTCGACGCCCTCCGACTCGGCTTGGGACCGGAGCGGGGACTCCTCCGTGAGCCCCCATCCCGAGGCGAGCGCCACATGGTGGCCCCGCCGCCGCTGGCCGATGCAGCTGAGCAGGGTGTTGTCGGCCGAGCCCCCCCGATCCAGCCGCGTGATGATGTGGAGAACTCTCAAGCCGCCCCTCTCCTGGTCCCGCATGGGCTCCTGGAGGGCCATCTTAGCAGGCCTGCGGGAGGCGGTAAAGGATTGATTTTCAATCAATTCAATTGGTTGCGGCTCCCGCCCCCGGACGGGGCGCCCGGGCTAGGCCGGTTTCCGGGCGGGGAGCCCCAGGAGGGTCTCGACGGAGGTCTGGCAGTTGAGCATCTCGGGCGGGAAGATGATCTTGACGGCGTCCACCGGGCAGTGGTCCTCACAGGCGCCGCAGTACCAGCACTCGTCGGGGTACTTCACCTCGGGCGGCAGCTCGCGCGACTCGCGCCAGATGATGTCGCCGGGGCAGAAGAAATCGCAGATGGTGCACCCGGAGAGGCAGGCCGCCTCGTTAATGAGGATGGGCATGGGCGCTCGCTTCCCCCAAGGGTGCCGTGGAGCGGATGTCGGCGGGGGTGATCCCCGTCGGCTTGGGCCAGACGCGGAGGTCCTCGCCGTCGAGCTCCACGATGATCATATTCAGGCCCGTCGCGTCGTCCTGGCGCGGGTAGTCCGCCCGGATGTGGGCGCCGCCCCCGCGCGTCTCCCGCCGCTCGATCGCGCTCGCGGCCATCGCCTCGGACACCGCCCGGATGCTGCGCGCCTCGTGGACCCGCATGAGGCCGTGGTGGTCCTGGGCGGACATCCCGGCCTCCCGGGCGCGCAGGGCCCGGAGCCGCTTGAGGCCCTCCAACAAATGGGGCTCGTCCCGGTAGAAACCCACGTAGTCGGTCACGACGGAGCGCACCTCGTCCTCGAACTGGGAGAAGGTGAAGCCGCCCGGGTTGTGGAGGGGGCGGAGGATGGAGCCGCGCAGGGCGGCGGTCTCCCCGCCGGTGAGGGGGCGGGGCTTGCGGGCGGCCATGGCGTGCTGGGCCGCCGCCTCCCCCGCCACCTTGCCCATCACCGCGGCTCCCGAGATGCCCGCGCCCATGACGGAGCAGTCGCCCGCGGCGAAGAGGCCCTCCACGTTCGTGCCGGAGTTCGGGTCGATGAGGATGCCGCTCGAGCGGAAGAACGTGCCCCCGTGGCGGCTGGAGAGCTCGGAGACCGTGATCTCGAAGGGCGTCTTGGCGATGTCGATCCCCTTCTGCTCGAAGAAGGCGGGCATGGCGGGGCGGTCCACCCCGAGGGTCTCCTTCAGGCGGTGGATCTTGTCCGGGGGCAGGTGGGTGCAGTCGCAGAAGATCGGCCCCCGGCCCGCCAGGGTCTCGGAGATGATGCCGGCGACGAGGTCCCCCCGCCGGGCGCGCTCCCCGTCGGGGTGGTACTTGAACATGAAGCGCTCGCCCAGGCGGTTCTTCAGGTGCCCGCCCCCGCCCACGAAGGCGTTGGTCCCCTGGGTGGAGTAGCCCTTCGGGCAAAGGGTGCAGTCGAAGAACTCCATGTTGGCCAGCCGGGCCCCCCGCCGCAGGGACATCGCCTGGCCGTCCCCGGTGTTGTAGGGGGTGTGCCAGCTGTCGAAGGGGAGGCCCGAGGCGTTCTTGGACATGCGGTTGGCCTCGCCGGTGGCCATCACCACCGCCCGCGCGAGGATGAAGTAGAAGGTCCCGTGGCGGATGTGGAAGGCCACCGCGCCCCGCACCTTGCCGTCCTCGACGAGGATCTCGGGCACCATCACCCGCTCGAGCACCAGCGCCCCGGTGTTGCGGGCCGCGCGCCCGATGAGGTGCTTGAAGTCGCGCCCGTCGAAGTTGATGGTGTACTCCCCCGGCATCCCGAAGGAGCGGTGGCGGTAGTACTTGCGCCCGGTCTCGGGGTCGGTGAAGTCCACCCCCAGCTTCTCGAGGTAGTGGACCATGGGCTTGAGGCCGTGGAGGAGGCGGGCGGTGGTGGGGAGGTCGGCGATGCCCTCGGTGAGCCGGGGGACGTGTCGGAGGAGGTGCTCCGGGGTGTCCCACTCGGGGCCCTCCTCCAGGATGGAGAAGAAGTGGTCCACCCCCGCCGCCACGCTCCCCGAGCGCTCGATGATCCCGCCCTTCTCGCACACGGTGATCTTCCGGGCCCCGGCCTCGGCCGCGCCGAGGACGGCCAGGCAGCCGGCCACCCCTCCGCCCACCACGAGGACGTCGGTCTCGACGATCTGGGTCTCCTCCGCGGGGGCGCGCAGGCGCGCGGCGGGGCTCTTCACCGGGGTCTCCTCATGGCAAGGCGGCCCCGCGGGCCGCCCGGGCATCGTGTGGAGGATGCGCCCGCACTCTATCACACCCCCCGCGCGCGGGGGAAAACGCGGTCGTACCACGCCGAGAAGGTCATCCAGCCCCAGAGCGCGGGGCCCCAGTCGGCCGGCCCTCGGGCGTGTTCCTTGAGGAGGCGGAGGGGGCCCTCCCGGTGGAGGAGGCCCCAGCGCTCGACCCGTTCCGGCGAGAGGAGCTCCTCCGCCGTCTCGGCCAGCCCGCCGCGCAGCCAATCCGAGACGGGGACGGTGAAGCCCCTGCGGGGGCGGCGCATGACCTCGGCGGGGAGGACGTCCCCCAGGGCCTCATGGAGGATGCGCTTGGCCGCGCGCCCGCGCACCTTCCAGGAGAGCGGCATCGGGGCCGAGAGGCGCATGAGGGGGAGGGAGGCCAGGGGCAGGGCCAGCTCCACCCCCTCCGCCGAGGCCAGGGCTCCGGCCATGGGGGCGAGGGCCCCCCGCAGCCATTGGTCGAGGTCCGCCTGGAGGATGGCCGCCGGGTAGCGGGAGGGGGCGCTGGGCTCCTCTCCCGGGTGGATGGCCTGGGCGAAGCGCGCCAGGCCCCCCCGGAGCTGGCCGCAGGCCTCCTCCCCCATGAGGGCGTACATCGCCCGGTGCATCTCGAGGGGGCCGCCCTGGGTCAGCAGGGCTTCGCGCAGGGAGGGATGGGAGGCCCGCCGCGCCAGGGCGCGGCGCCAGGCGAGGGGCAGACGGCTCAGCCAGGGCCACCAGGGGGCGAGGAGGTGCTTCCGGTGGCCCGCGAACACTTCGTCCGCCCCCAGGCCGGAGAGCACCCGCCGCAGCCCACGCTCCCGGGCCTGGGCGAAGGCCCGGCAGTTGGCCACCGCCGAGGCGTTCCCGCCCGGGGCCTCCATGCCGCTCACGATCCAGCCCAGGCTCTCCCGGGCGTCCTGGGCCGTGAGGGCGAGGTCGAGGAACTCCGCCCCGTAGCGCCCGGCCACGGCGCGGGCGAACTCCCGGTCCGGGCTGCCCTCGGCCCCCGCGTGGATGGCCACGATGGGCCCCCCGCGCACCTCCCGGAGGATGGCGAGGAGGGCGGTGCTGTCCATCCCCCCGCTGAGGAGGAGCCCCACGGGCTCCCCCTCCGGAAGATCCGCCGCCGCCCCCACGGCCTCCTCGAGGAGCCGCCGCAGCCGCCGGCGGGTTTCGCCGCGCCCCGGCAGCACTTCTCCGGACAACGGGGGGAAGGGCTCGCTCGTGATGCCCTCGGGCGCGATGATCACCCGCTCCCCCGGCGGCACCCGGCGCACCCCGCCCAGCAGGGTGCGGCCCGTGGGGACGGTGAAGTAGCGCATGAAGTGTTCGCAGGAGGCGAGCAGGAGCTTCTCCTCCCCAGGGCGGGTGAGGTCGGCCTGGCGATCGCCGAAACGCACCCCCCCCTCCCCTTCCCGGTAATAGAGGGGCTGGAGCCCCCAGGGGTCGGTCCCCAGGGTGAGGCGGTTCCCCTCCCGGACGGCGAAGGCGAAGCCCAGGCCCGCCTGGAGGAAGGGGCGGAGGATGGTTTCCGCGCCGGCGGGCCAGGCGGCCAGGGCGAGGGCGGAGGCGGGTAGGGCCTTCCGGGCCGGGCCCAGGACGGCGGCTTGGGTGTCTCCCTCCGCCTGGAAGCCGCAGCCCTCGCCCCAGGCGAGGGTGAGGCTCCCGCCTTCCTGGCGGAGGACGCCCGAGAGGCTAGCCACGGGAGTTTTCCAGGAGACGGAGATAGGCCTCCTCGATCCGCCGGGTGTGGGCCTGGATGGTGAAGCGCTCCACCGCCCGGCGGCGGCCGGCCTCACCCATCCGCTGGCGCAGGGCGGGGTCTGCGGCCAAGCGGGCGATGGCCGCGGCGAGGGCCTCCGGGTCCCGGGAGGGGACGAGGAGGCCCGTCTCGCCCTGGGCGGCGATCTCGGGGGTGCCTCCGGTCGAGGTGCCCACCACGGGCTTGGCCATGGCCATGGCCTCGAAGATCACCCGGCCGCAGGGCTCGGCGTCCGAGGGGATGACGCAGATGTCCAGGGCGGCGGTGTGGGCCCGCACGTCGCGCTGGTAGCCCGCGAAGAACAGCTTGTCCCCGAGCTTCTTCCCGGCGGCGAGGGCGCGGAGCTCCGCCTCGCACTTCTTCTCTCCCTCGAAGAGGCCCGCCCCCACGATGAGGAAGCGCAGGTTCGGGAAGCGCGGGATGAGCAGGGCGGCCGCCTCGATGAAGGTGCGCTGGCCCTTGATGGGCGAGATGCGCCCCACCACCCCGGCCAGCACCTCGCCCGGCCCCGCGCCGTGGCGGGCGCGCACCTCTTGGCCGGAGACGGAGGGGTGGAAGCGCTCCACGTCCACCCCGTTGAGGATGGTCAGGGTCCGCTCCGAGAGCCTGCCGCGGTAGCGGAAGCGCTCCCGGATGGCGTCCGAGTTGGCGATGAGGAGGGAGGCGAGGGGGAGGAGGCGGCGATCGAGGTCGATCTCCTCGCCGGGGACGATGAGGTTGCGGGCGTGCCAGACCACGGGGCGGCCCGCCAGGCGGCCCGCCAGCGCGGCGGGGATGTTGGTGACGGGGCCGTTCGCGTGGAGGATGCCGGCCCCCCGCCCGCGCGCGGCGCTCCACAGGCGGCGGACGGTGCGGGCCATGAGGCCGGGGCGCCGGAGGGGGCCGTATGCGGTGGGGATGACCTCCACCCCCAGCTCCCGCGCGGCCTCGGGGAAGGGCCCCTCCGGGGGCGAGGCCAGGAGGAGGCGGAAGCGGCTCCGGTCCAGGTGGCGGAACAGCTCGAGGAGGCTCGTCTCCCCGCCGCTGATCTGGGTGTAGTGGTGGCAGTAGAGGATCGTGTGCACGTGCTCCTCCGTCCGGTGGAATGCCGCTGGAGACAACCTCGTGCGTGTCCCAGAAACAGCTTTCGAAAGTGGAAACCAGAAACCAAAGACTGTCATTCCGAGCGCCAGCGAGGAATCTGCTTGTGCACCAGCAGATTCCTCAGCCGCGGAGCCTGTCCTGAGCGCAAGCGAAGGGCTCCTTCGGAATGACACCTTGGGCCGGTTGCTCCTGCAAGGTATTCCTGGGACACGACACTAGCACTTGGCCCGAAAAAAGGTCAAAAACGCCCGGAAGCTTCCGCCTCCCTGCTTTTTCCGGATGGCCCGGATAGAATGTGGAGGACTCTCCCGCGGTGGAGTCCCGGGGAGGTGGAGGCGTGGCATGGAGAGAGGGGATTCGCGGGCGCTCCTCGCGCGCTACCGGTTCTGCCCGTGGCGGGAGCGCCTCCACGTGGCGCTCCGCTGCCGGATGATGAACCTCTGGCCGCTCGAAGCGGAAGTCCCCCGGGAGGGCCGGGTGGCGGACCTGGGCAGCGGGCAGGGGCTCGCCGCTCTGGCGCTTGCGGCCTCGGCCCCGGCCCGGGAGGTGGTGGGGATCGAGCGGGAGGAGCGCAAGGTCGAGGCCGCCCGCCGGGCGGGGCGGGGGCTCGGCAACCTCTCGTTCCGGCCCGGGGACCTCCTGGCGCTCGCGGAGCCGGAGGGAAGCTTCGACGCCGCGCTCCTCCTGGACGTGCTCTACTTGTGGCCGGCGGAGATGAAGCGCCGGATCCTCGCGAACGCGCACCGGGCGCTCCGCACGGGAGGTTTGCTTTTGGTGCATGAGGTTGTTACAACGCCCGCCTGGAAGTACGGGGTGGCGCTGCTTCAGGAGTGGGTCGCCTTGAACATCCTCCGCACCACGGCCAGCCGCGGGATTCATTACGCATCCAGAGAGGAGAACGAGAGCCTCCTGCGGGCCTGCGGGTTCGAGGTGGAGGCGGCGCCCTTTCATCGCGGCAGGCCCTACGCCCATTGGCTCTTCCGCTGCCGGAAGGCGTGACCCCCGGCATGGGAGGGAGATGAGATGCACGCCCCCAGCGAGCCCCGCGGCTCCCCCTCCTTCCCTCGCCTGAGCGTGGTCCTGCCGGTCTTCCGGGCCGAGGGCTTCATCCGCCGCTCGCTGGACGATCTCCTGGCCTGGCTGACGCGCACCGGCGTCTCCTTCGAGCTGATCCTCGTGGACGACCGCAGCCCCGACGGCACGGCCGCCGCCATCCAGCAGCTTCAATCCCAGCGCCCGGGCGCGATCCGCCTCCTCCAGAACGAGCGGAACGTGGGGAAGGGCGCCTCCGTCCGCAAGGGGATGCTCGCGGCGGAGGGCCAGTTCCGCATCACCATGGACTGCGACCTGCCCTACGGGCTGGACACGGTGGGGCAGATGCTCCGGATGCTGGAGTCGGGGGCGGACGTGGTGATCGCCTCCCGCGTCCATCCCGAGAGCAGCTACGTCATCAACCCCCGGATGTTCTCCAAGCTCGTCACCCGGCACTGGGTGAGCCGCCTGGGGAACCGCATCATCCGCATCGTCGTCCCGGAGGTGTACGACACCCAGGCGGGCCTCAAGGGCTTCAGCAGGGAAGCGGCCATCCACATCTTCTCGCGCCAGCGGTTGAACCGCTTCTCGTACGATCCCGAGGTGCTGCGGATCGCACAGGTGGCGGGCTTCCGGATCGTGGAGATCCCCGTCGTCTTCCGCTACGAATCCGAGCTGACGACCGTGGAGTTCGCGAGCGACTCCTTCCGGATGATCCGCGACCTCATCCGGATCAAGATCTGGGAGAAAACGGGAAAGTGGGACCGGCCCGGGTCATCCTGAATGCGGACGACCTCGGCATGTCCCCCGAGACCAACCGGGGCATCGCCGAGTGCGCCGGGGCGGGCGCCGTCACGAGCCTCTCCCTGATGGCCAACCTGCCGGGCTTCGAGGACGCCTGCGGGCGTCTGCGGGAGGGCTTGCCCGGGAGCCTGGGCGTTCATCTCAATTTCACGTTGGGGGAGCCCCTGTTGAAAGGAGGGGAGGCGCGGGCGCTCACCGGGCCGGATGGCCGTTTCCTCCCCCTGGGGAGGGCGGCCCTGCGCCTCGCGGTGGCGGGGCGCTCCCTGGCGCAGGGGCTGGAGCGGGAGGCCCGGGCCCAGATCGAGCGGGTGCTCGGGGCGGGGGCCGGGAGGGTGTGGCACCTGGACACCCACCATCACCTGCACGGCTTCCCCGTGCTTCTCGAGGTGCTCCTGCGGCTGGCGGGGGAGTACGGGATTCTCGCCGTGCGCAATCCACGCGAGGATTTCCCCCGCGCGCCGGGCGAGGGGAGGCCCACCTGGCAGGCGCTCGCGCTGCGCTTCCTGGCCCGGGAGGCCCCCCAGCGCATCGCGGCCTCGGGGCTGCGCCGCCCGGACGCTTTCTACGCCACGGCCCTCACGCGGAGCCGCGATTTCGGCCGCACCCTGCGGGCGGTGCTCGAGAGGGCGGGGCCGGGGGTGACCGAGGTGGCCCTCCATCCCGGGTACGCGGTGGGCGCCCTCGATTCCTACCAGGCCCAGCGGGAAGAGGAGATGCGGGTGCTCCTGGGGGAGGAGATGCGCGCGGCGCTCCGGAGCCCCCGCCTGAGGTTCATCACCTTTCAAGAG
>JBBTDR010000694.1:0-16510 GCA_038042665.1 Nitrospinota bacterium | reverse complement strand
ATTGTGAGTGGCCTCTTGGTTGCTGGAGTTCTCTTAGCCTTGACCGCGTTCAGAGAGTCCCTTCCTGAAGGCAGTCCGGCGTCAGCGGTAATCGACAACCTAACGGCTGGGATCAACAACGTGGACAAACTGCCCGACATCAAGTTCCTTGGGGAAGTACTGCTGATTTTGGGCGCAGTAGTCGGCGTGGTTTATTTCTGCGGTCGGAAAATGGGCTACTTCGGACCTCGGCAGATCTGAAACGACCCAGGTCTTTACCCGCGAGTCCCTCTACTTTCAAGACACGACACTCTAATCGGTTCTCCAAGGAAGAGATTCAAATCGTCTTCCGTCAGTCGCTCCCTCTTCCTTTCGGAGGAGCGTCCGTCTTCTCCACATTCAGCCGGGCGGGGATTAAAGGTGACGAGGAGTTCTCAGACTATCTGAAATACCTAACCCATCTTAGTGAATCTACGGAAACAAGTCCAGCTGACCCCGCAAAACGCATTCTCGTTTCACCTCAACCTCAAGAATGAATCTAAAAATAAGCCAAACAATAAAGAAAAAAGTAAAAAAACCCCCTAAAAATTCCCTGAACATTTGCCCCAACTATGAATATAAAGCGGTCGGTCGTCCAAGAAAGTTAAATCACACCAAAAAGTTAAGCCGCCAGAATGGAAAAATCAGCGATGCCAAGGGAAAACTACCGACGTAAGCCAAACAGGTTCTCTCGGCCCCCCCTGTATTTGGTGGGTTTCCTGGCCGTTTCAGCTTGTGCCTCAACCTCTATCCTCCAGGATGAGGCGACCTCCCCAAAGGAGACGGATTGCGCCCAAACGACCCGGCTCCTCGCCCAGGCCGCTCCTCAGGGACTGGAACGAGTCACCCGACTGGCCCTTCGGCAGAACGCCAAACTCGTCGCCAAGCGCCTCGAACTGGAAGAGCTGCGCAGCCTCGACCGCGCCTTGGACCATGTGGGCGGTTCCATGGACGTGCTGGACGGCCAGCCCCGCCTGGGCCTCACCAACCTCGCTGGCCTCCTCAAGTCGCTGTACTACCAGGCGAACCCAGAGGCGGACCCGGACAGGAACAAGCTCCTGGCCCAGCTGAAGACCCTCGAAACCCAGGTGAGCCGCTCGGTCACCCAGGAGTCCGAGAACCTCCGGGCGGCTAAGACCCGGCTGGAAGCCCTCCAAAGAGACCGGGACCGCCTCGGTCCGAAGGTGGAGGCCCTCCGGCTCATCGCCCAAGCCGTAGAGTCTTCGGAAACCCAGGAGGACCTCGCCCGGCAGGAGCAGCGGGTGGCTCAGATGCAGGACCGGATCGCCGCCCAGGAAATCAGCGTCAGGAAGGCCGTCAACCAGCTTCTCTCCCTGGCCGGCTGCGTCCTTCCCGCTGAGAGGGAGAGGCCATGAGCCGACCCAAACGGCAGGTGGAGAGCCCACATTCGTGCGAGGTGGTCGGCCGCGAGCGGGAGATCCAGGAAGTCTACCGCCTCGCCAACAAGGGGGTGAACGTGGTCCTCACGGGTGACCCGGACGTGGGGAAAACCGCGGTCCTGAACGCCGTCTACGAGCGCTTCGCGAATGGCCGCCACCCTGGCCGGAAGCTCGCCCATTTCGAGTGCTATGGGAACAAGCGCGACCTTGACGAGGCCGTCTTCGCGGCCTCCTTCCGCCACGGCGACGTGCGCATGCCGGACTTGGAGGAGCAGAGCTACGAGGGGCACCGCAAGGGAAACCTCGCCGAGCTGGAGCGCAGGGTGCTCTCGGCCCTCGAGTCCTCCGAGGAGCCCTACCTCTTTTTCGTGGACGGGACGGACAAGCTGGAAAAGTCCGGCTTCCACTTTCTTAAGAGTCTTCTGGCCACCGGGAAGGCCTCCATCGTGGCGAGCTGCCGGAAGAAGAGCTTCGAGGAGCGCCACGTCAAGGACCTCTTCGCGGCTTTCGACCGCGTCACCCTCCGTCCCTTGAACGATGAAAAGGTGGGGATGCTGGTGGACCACCTCATCGAGAATTGGAGCATCGATGTCTCCGGAGAGGATCTTGAAGAAATCAAGCGGAAGCTCCCCCGCGTGGCAGCCGGGCGGCCCGGCGCGGTGGTGCAGAAGCTTCAACGCGCCATGAAAGAGAAACGGCTGGACGTGCGGGCCCTGCTCGAAGACTTCCCCATCGCCCCGGGCAAGTTCGTCTACGCGGGCTGGATGAGCGCGGGGCTGTTCGGCTGCGCCTTGGCGTACAGATATTTTCTCAGAGTTACGGGAGATCCGGCGGACTTGGTTATGGGCGGAATCATCATGGCCGCCGCGCTGATTTTCTTCCGTGTCCTCAAGGGAGCCTCTTAGACATGGACCTGACCACGCTTTCCCTCGGGGATGTTTCGCTGACGACAGCGCCCGTGGTGTTCTTGTTCATGACGCCCACCCATTGGGCCGCGGGCCTGGCCGTACTCTACCTGAGCTACCTCCTCCTGCAGGGCCCGGAGATCACTTTCTTGAGTGCAATGTGGGTGCTCCTCTTCAGCATGCTCCCGGATTTCCTCGACAACCCGAAGTCGCGGCCCGGCATGGTGTGGTCGGCCCTCGTGCGGGCGCTGACCCTCGGACGAGTGGAGTGGGGCCGCTACGTCGAGCATCGGGGCTTCTGGCACTCTCTCTCCGCCCTCGCCCTGCTCTCCATCCTGGCCTACATGGTTTCGCCTGCCATGTCCGCCTATCTCCTGCTTGGGATGGGATCGCACATCTACATTGATGCGTTCCAGAAAAAGGGCGTGAGCCTTCTCGGCTTCGGCGAATGGCGCATGCGCTTCGCGAAAAATGTGGAGATTCCCTCCGGCCGGAATGAGGAAGCCTATTTCTGCGCGGCGGCTCTCCTGATTGTGCTCATGGGGGTCGCCGTTCAGAGTTACGGCGGTTCCAAGATGGCCGTCTGCCGCGCCCTCGGCACGCTCGAGTGCACGATTCGCGCGCTGGAGAAGCACAGGAGCGAGGGAAGGGAAGTCACCCTCGTTCTCACCGGCGCCCTGCGGCAGCCCGCCGGGGGAGAAGTCCTCTCGGGTCGTTTTCCCAACCCCGAGGCCGTGGGGCGGGCCCGGGTCGTCTTCTGGAAGGACGGCGTGCCGTATTCCCTCGGCCACTCGGCGGACGACACCTATCTGGCCGACCGCAACACCCACGTGGAAGCGGGACCCGCGCGGAAGACCTGCCGGTTCGGCGTCTCCCTCCGCAGCCAGGTGCTCGGCGAGTTGAAGGAGATGCTCGCGGCGGTGCCGGAGCCCTTCCACCTGAGCGGGAACGTCCTTCTGCGGGACTCCCACAGCGTGAAGATTTTCCACCACCGCTTCAACACGGTGGCAGGGAAGGGCGAGCAGCTGAAGTTCACATTTGCGGGGCTGCGGGACCTCGACGCGTACGAGCTTGGGCACCTGGTGGCCGAATCTGCTGATCTTGAATTGGTCTACCACGTGGATCCAACGCGGGGCTGCCGCTGGCAGGTGCAACTCGTCACGGGAGCGCGAGAAGCCTTCCATGTGTCCTTCCAGGTGCAGGATCTGGAGAACGTCCTGGCGAAGCGGGGAGAGCGCCTCCAGCGGAACCAGATCATCGCCCGCCTCCGGCATCTGGATGGCCGTATTAGCTTGCTCGAGGCAACGCTCGCCAGCAAGGAGAAGGCCTCTGAGCGGTTGCAAGAAGGCTTCGCGCGCGAGCGGAAGATGGCATCCCAGGAAGAGGCGCGCCTGAGGAAAGAACTCTTCACGGTGGAGAAGCGCGTCGCGGCCTTCAACGCCTTGCTCCAGGGAGACGAAGCGTTCTACCGCGAGAAGCTCAACCGCCCCTCGCTCTCTCCCCTGGAGCTGCAAGCCTTGATGGCGGAGACGAAACGCACCGCGAGTAAGCTCCTCGAAAAGGAGGAAGCCCAGGCGGACAAGCTTCGCCGTGAGTTGAAGCGCCTGGAGAACACCGCCGCGAAGGCGCGCCAGACGTTCCAGGCGGGGAAAGAAAAACTGGCGCTGGAGATCCGGAAGGACCGCGAGGAACTCCAAGAGCTGAGGCGGAAGCGCGAGGTCAAGAGCCCGGCCTCGGGCCGGGTGATCAGCATCGAGCAGCGCCACCAGAACGGCCTCGTCCAGGTCCGGCTCGAAATCCTCGGGGAAGCCCAGGAGGCGAAGGACTGAGCCATGGCCGACCTCATCGTTTCGTACGAACGGCACCTGAGCCTGAGGGGGTATTCGCCCTCCACGGTGGGCCAGTACCTCTCGGACGCCAAGTTCTTCCTTGGGGCCCTCGGCAAGAAGGTCACCATGTGTACGGCGGATGACGTGCGGGCGTTCCTCGCCCCCGGCAACGGCAGGCGGCCTCAGCGGTGGGAGCCGGCAACGCGGGCCCGGAAGCTGGCGGGCCTGAGAAACTTCTTCGGGTTCATCGCGGAGCAGGGCCTGATTCGGGAGAACCCCTGCGCGGGCATCAAGGCCGCCAGGGTTCCCTACAAGGAGCAGCTCTGCCTCAGCGAGGAGGAGGTGCAAGCGCTGAAGAAGGCCTGGGAAGAGGACGGAAGCCTCCAGGGTCAGGAGAACCGGTGCATGCTCGCCCTGCTCTATTACCTGGGCCTGCGCGTGGGCGAGCTGGTGGCCATCGACCTGGGCCACGTTACCGGCGGCTCGCCGGGGAGCCTCACCGTCCAGGGCAAGGGCGGCAAGGTGCGGGTCCTCCCGCTGGAGAACGCCTCCCTGGCGGAGGCCATGAAGCCCTGGCTGGGGTTCCGGCGGAAGACGCGCATGCAATCCCAGGCCCTCTTCGCGAACCTTGCCACGAAGGAAAGGCTCAGCGTCCGGACGGTGCAGCGGCGGGTGGCCCGGCTGGGCGAAGGGGGTGGGCTGGAGGTTCGGGTGACCCCGCATGTGCTGCGGCGGAGCTTCGCCACCCACTTGCTGAACCAGGGAGTGGACCTGTTCACCCTCGCGAGCCTGCTCGGCCACGCCCGGCTGGACGTGACGCAGAGGTACGCAAGGGTGCTGCCCAAGCGCCGGAAGGAGGCATTGAAGCTGCTGCCATGACGCCCCTAACGTGCACAATCCGAGAAAATTCGGCAATTCAACGCGTTGGAGTTGGCCCGATTTTTTGGCTCTAAAACGCTGTCGTGAAATGGGGCATTCTGCGACACCCGCGTGGAGACGCCCAAGACTCCAGAACGGGCTCCAAGAAGGCCCTGAATGGCGGCTCCAAAAGTTTGGAGTGTGAAGCCAGTTTTGTGGAGTCCATGAGGGCACCGAGGGGAGGAAGGGCAGGCTGATGAAGAATGCGTTGGCTAGGTTGAAGGGGTGGTTCGGGCCGCGGGATGAGGCCCCGGAAGAGGAGCCCGTCTTCGACGTGGCCCCGGAGGAGGAGGTGCTGGCCCACGAGGGCAAGGGTGCCAGGATCCTGGTGGTAGAGGCCTCGGCGCGGATGAGGGCCCTGTACGCGGACTACCTCAAGGGGCTGGGATACACGTTCCGCATCGTGGCCTCTGGCGAGGGCCTGGAAGAAACCCTGGAAGCCTATGCCCCGGAGGTGCTGGTCCTGGACCATCGGTCGCCGCAGGTGTTGGGCTTCCGGCTGGCGGCCGAGGTGAAGGCCAAGCTGAAGGATATGCCCGTCGTCGTCTGCTCGGCCTGGGGGGACATCGCGGCCTACGAGGAGTTCAAGAAGTCGAACGCGGATGCGTTCCTCATCAAGCCCATCCGGAAAGAGCAGCTGGACCTGGTGCTGCGGGAGCTGCTGGCCCGACGCCCCGCGGCCAAGAAGGCAGAGGTGAAGCCGGAGGAGGTTTCTGAGCAAGCCGTGAAGGAGGAGGCGAAAAAACCGAAGCCGAAGGCGCGGGCGAAGGGAACCTATGTGGATGAGGCGGAGGAGCTGCACCGGCGCCTCCTCGCGAGCCAGCGCACGAAGAAGGAGTTCGCCAAGGAGCATCGCTTGAGCGAGAGCCGCCTGCACGCCGAGTTCCGGATCGCGCAGCTGCCCGAGGAGGTGAAGGGGCTCATCCGCCAGAATCCGGGCGCGCTGAAGAAGTCCTTCCTGGGGCCCATCCTGAAACTGAGGCGGGGGGAGCACGTGGTGGCCATCTGCCGGCAGGTGGTGGAGCAGGCCGAGCGGGGCAACTTCTATGACATGAAGACCGTCAAGGCCAAGGTGGAGACGTTCCAGGCGTTGGAGACGGAAGCGCGAGGGAATGAAGTGGCGGAAGGGGAAAAAGGTAGGCCTACCGAGTCGGCAGATGAAGTCGGCGAACGGTAAGTGGCTGCGTTGAGCGAATTCTACGCAGAGGCGCCCAACGGGAGTGCTTGAGGTGAAGCGGTACGAGGATCTTCCCGAGGTCTTGATGCCCAAGGAGGCGGCGGAGTTTTTGCGCCTGTCGCCGGAGACCCTCCGTACGTGGCGGCACCTGGGGGAAGGGCCGCGCTTCCTCAAGATGGGCCGTGTGGTACGGTATCATCGGGTCGACCTCAAGGCCTGGCTCGGCAAGATTGGGGTCGAGACGTGTCCGCCCAAATAGGCCCTTGACGGTGTAGGCGAATATGACTACAATGCCAGGTAGGAGTCCGAGGCTGTACATCCGGGAGAGGCGGGAGGCCCTGGGCCTGAGTTTGCGGACCCTGGCGGAACGCGCCGGAGTCGACTTTGCGGCCATCGACAAGATTGAACGCGGGGAGCGGGACCCCCGGGTGTCGACGCTGGCCGCGATTGCGAAGGGGCTGGGCGTGCGGGTGACGGACCTGTTCCGCCGCCCGACAAAGAGGAAGAGGGACGGGCCGTGAGCGACGCCGTGGCGGAAGTGAAGGACACGCCCCGAAGGGACCGGAAGGTCCGGGGGCTCTACCGCCGCGACAAGGTCTGGTACGTCCGCCTGTACCACAAGGGCAAGGAGTGGCGGTTCTCGACCGGGAGGGAGAGCAAGAAGGGGGCCCTGCGGGAGCTTGGGCGCGCCCGGTCCGACAAGGCCGCCTTCATCGCGGAGAAGGTGAAAGAGCGCGACCAGGCGCGGCAGATGCTGACGGCGTGGGTGGATGAATACGTCGAGTTGATGAAGAAGGCGGGGCGGCGCGACATGCGCAGGCGGAAGAAGTGCGTGAAGGCGCTGAGCGCCCGCTTCCCGGACAAGGCCCTGGCGGAGGTTTCGCGCCGGGACGTGGAGGCGTGGCGGGAGGAATTGAAGGTGAACAGAGGCCCGGCGACGGTGAACCGCTACCTGGCTTACGGGAGCCACCTTTTCAGCGAGGCGCGCCGGGTCGGCCTCGTGGAGAAAAACCCGTTCTGCGGGGTCGAGCGTCTGCGGGAGCCGCCGGGAAGAGTCCGCTACCTGGAGCCCGGCGAGGTGGACGCGCTTCTAAAGGCCTGTGCCGACTGGTTCCGGCCTATCCTGGCGCTGGCCTTCGAGACGGGGTGCCGCAAGTCGGAGCTGGTGAACCTGCTTTGGAAGGACGTGGACTTCAAGGCGGGGTTCCTTCGGGTCCGGTACTCCAAGAACGGGGAGTCCCGGCACGTGCCGCTGACCGAGAAGGCAATTGCGGCGCTCAAGTCGATGACAAGGCGGCTGGACCATCCCTTCGTGTTTTCCGGCCGGGCCGGGACCCCTTTGGCGCAAGGGTGGAAGGAGAGCCTTGGGCCGGACGGGTTGCCGCGTCCGGGCCTGGACTACGACAACCGGCCCCTCCACGAGGCTCTCGCCGCGGCCTGCACAGTGGCCGAGATTGACGATTTCCGGTTCCATGACGCCCGCCACCACGTCGGGTCGTGGCTGGCGATGAAGGGGGTGAGCCTGGACGCGCGGATGGCGATCCTCGGCCACAAGACCGAGCGGATGGCCCGGCGGTACGCCCACCTGAGCCCCGAGTACCTCCGGAAGGCGATGGAGCTATTTTCGGGAGAATCCGTCCCAAAAACCGGCACAGAAAACGGGAAGGTCAGAAAAGCATGAAGAATTCCAGGGTTTTCGAGCGGTCGGCAATGACTGAAAATCCCCGTGTCGGCGGTTCAACTCCGTCCCGTGCCACCATAGAGCGTGAAAGGGGATGCACCCTGCATCTTCTTTCTTTTCGTCCTTCCCTCCCTCCTTGACACATCCGGGGATGTCCTCTAAACAAGAGAACATTCTCCCATTTCTCTTGTGAGGTGCCCGCCATGCGGATCGCCCTGTATTCGGACATCCATGCGCAGCTCGCCCCCCTCCAGGCCGTCCTGGAGGCCGTGGACAAGGAACGGGTGGACTGGGAGATCGTCCCCGGCGACCTGGTCATGGGCGGCCCCGAGCCCACCGAGGTGCTCGACCTCCTCATGCGGCGCCCGCGGTGCCTCCCCCTCATGGGGAACTTCGACCGCTGGGTCGTCACCCGGGTGGACGAGGGGGCCAACGATTTTCCCAACCGCAACGACAGCAGCCGCCTCACCCGCGAGCACCTCTCGAAGAAGCACCTCGACTGGCTCAAGAGCCTGCCCCAGTCCATCACCCTCACGCCCGAGCTGGGGCACGACTTCCTCATCTTCCACGGGGCGCCGAACGACGACGAGGGGGCGTTGCCGCTGCGCCTCACCGACGCCGAGGTGCTCCAGCGCCTCAAGGGCGCCAAGGCCGAGATCATGGCCTTCGGCCAGGTGCACGGCCCCTACGTCCGCAAGATCGGGGGCCAGACCCTGGTGTGCGCCGCCTCCGCCGCCGTGAACTGGGACGGCGACAACCGGCCCGCCTACGCCGTCGTCGAGTACGGGGGCAAGGGCGACTGGCGCATCGACCTCAAGCGGGTGACCTACGACTTCGAGGCCCAGGCCAAGAAGAACGAGAAGAGCTGGGACCCGGGCGGGGACAAGCAGGCCAAGACCATCCGCACCGGCTACTACTGGAACCCCGCCCACATGCCGCACTAGGCGCGCCGTGCCGGTCTTCGTCAACGGGGGCCAGCCCCCGCGGGAGTGGCGCGCCCAGGTCAAGGACTTCGTCCGGGAGCGCTACACCCACCTCATCGCCGCCCACGCCTTCCCTCCCGGGGGCCGGGGGCGCGCCCGGGAGGCGGGCTACCCCGCCGCCTGGGTGGACGCCCTCCCCGAGCGGGAGGCGGGGGCCTACTGCGGGTGCGGCTACGCGCTGGAAGGGGTTGATCTCGGGGGGGTGCGCCTCGCCGTGGACCTGGGCTGCGGGGCGGGGCTCGACGCCCGCCTCCTGGCCGGGCGCCTGGGGGGAAGGGGGCGCGTCCTCGCCCTGGACTTCGCCCCCGCCATGGCCCGCCGGGCGCGCGAGACGGCGGGGGAGGGAGTCGCTCCGCTCGTCGGAGATATCGAGTGCCTCCCGCTTCGCGACGGCGCGGCGGACCTCCTCCTCGCGAACGCTTCCCTCAACCTCACCGTGGACAAGGCCGCGGCCCTGGCCGAGGCGGCGCGTGTCCTGCGCCCGGGCGGGCGGCTGGTGGCGCGCGAGATGGTGCGGGAGGGGCCGCTCCCCCCGGAGATCGCCCGCGACCCTTCGGCCTGGAACGCCTCCCTCGGCGGGGTGCCCGAGGAGGGCGAGTGGCGCGCCTGGTTGGCCCAGGCGGGCTTCGCCGGGGTGCGCATCAGCCACCACCGGCCCTTCGCTCCGGTCGTGGCGGTGCGGATCGAGGCCGTCAAGCCTGAATGAGGCGTTTCCCTACAGGCAGAGCCTTCCGCCGTCCACGAGGACGACCGCGCCGTTCATGTAGGAGGCCTCCTCCGAGGCCATGAAGGCGGCGCAGGCCGCGATCTCCTCCGGGGTGGCGAAGCGGTTGAGGGGGACGGTCTCCAGGAGCTTCCGGGCGCGCTCGGCGTCCTCCTCCACCCGCTTGACCGTCCCCTCGCTCAGCGTCGTCCCCGGGGCCAGGACGTTCACCCGGATGCCCTTGGGGCCGAGCTCGGCCGCCTGGGCCTTCGCCATGAGGTGCATGGCGCCCTTGGTGGCGCAGTAGAGGGAGTTGGAGGGCACGCCCGCCTCGCCCGCCGTCGAGCCGATGTTCAGGATCTGGCCCCCGCCCCGCTCCAGCATGTGCCGGGCGGCCAGCCCGCTCAGCAGGAAGGCGGCCATCGCGTTCACCCGGAAGAGGGTCTCGACCTCCTCCAGGGTGAAGTCCTGGGCCGGCTTGTGGCTCCGGGCGCCGGCGCAGTTCACCAGGATGCCGATCTGCTTCAGGAACCCCAGGGCGCGGCCGAAGATCCCCTCGAGCGCCTTCAGGTCCGCGAGGTCGGCGCACTCGCCCGCCGCCTGGGCCCCCGCCTTCCGGCAGGCCGCGAGGGTGTCCTCCAGGGCCCGCCGGTTCCGCCCCCCGACGAGGTAGACCGGGCAGCCTTCCTCGGCGAAGCGCCGGGCGATGGCCGCCCCGATGCCCACCGAGGCGCCCGTGACGAGGGCGGTTTTGCCTTTCAGTCGCACGTGGATTCCTCCCGGAGCGTGAGAGCGGCTGGACCGCGGCGATGCCGGAGCGCCCGGATTGTATTCGCCCCGCCGGGCGGCCACAATTGCCGCCCCACGGTCCCGGCGCGGATAGCCGGAGCCCGGCGGCGGGCGAGGTTCTCCACCACCGCCGGGCGACCGCAGTTTCCCGCGCCCGCTCGATGCGTGCCTCCACACTGGGGCGAGGAAGAGTTGCAGGAAGGCGGCCTTTGGTTATATATGAATATATGTTCACTTATAGGAGGGATTGAATTGAAAGCTGCTTTTCCTCCCCAGGAGAGATCGAGGCTGGCCGAGGATGTTTGCGAGGTCCAGTTCGTGGACCAGGAGCGGGTCGCTGCCATCCGGGCCTTGATGAAGTCCGATGCGGTGTTCCTGGCCCTCGCCGAGACCTTCAAGGTGCTGGGCGACTCGACGCGGGCAAAAATCCTCTTTGCCCTGGCGCAGGATGAGTTTTGCGTCTGCGACCTCTCCAACCTGCTCGGGCTGAGCCAGTCAGCCGCTTCCCATCAGCTCCGCATCCTGAGGAACCTTCGGCTCGTGAAGTACCGCAAGGAAGGGCGCATGGTCTACTACTCTCTCGACGACCACCACATCGAAACCCTTTTTGCGGAGGCCCTGAAGCACGTCGAGGAGTGAATTCCGTCAAATATAAATAGGGCGGCGGCGCATCCTCCTCAGAAAGAGCGGGGGAAGAAAATGCCACGGAAGGACTTGCGGATTATTGACACCGGGACAGACCATCACTTCGTGGAGGTATCCTCTGATTCCTCATGCTCGTGCTGCGATACTGCGGCGCACGGCACCCATGAGGATGGAAAAGACGGGTTTGACATCAAGGCGCAGCTTTCCGTCTTCGGGCTTTCTGCCGCGCTTTTTGTTGTCGGGTTGTATTACCGCTCGGAGTTGCACGACACGCCTTTCTCCATCGGCGAGTACATCGCGTTCATCTCCTCCTACCTGATTGCAGGCTGGCCCGTACTTTCAAATGCGGCGCGGAACATCCTGCGCGGGAGGGTCTTCGACGAGAACTTCTTGATGAGCATTGCCACGCTGGGCGCAATCGCAATCCACGAGCTTCCCGAGGCAGTGGGCGTGATGCTGTTCTTCAAGGCAGGGGAGTTCTTTCAGGAGCTATCGGTCGCGCGTTCCCGGAGGTCCATCAAGTCCTTGCTGGAGTTGAGGCCTGACTTCGCGAGCGTTCTCGTGGACGGCGAGTTGAAAAGCGTTCCGCCTGAGCAGGTCAAAGTTGGCGACACCATCGTCGTGAGGCCCGGGGAGCGGATCCCCTTAGACGGGGAAGTGCTGGAAGGGAGCTCCCAGGTGGACACCTCTGCCCTGACCGGCGAGCCCGTGCCCCGCTCTGCTGGCGTTGGAGATGTGGTGCTTGCGGGCATGATCAACACGAGGGGCACGCTCACTCTCAAGGTCCTGAAGCCCTTTTCAGAGTCTTCGCTCGCGAAAATCCTCCAACTGGCCGAAAGCGCGGGCGACCGGAAGGCGCCCACGGAGAAATTCATCACTTCCTTCGCCAGATATTACACGCCCATCGTTGTGCTGATTTCTGTCGGGATAGCTGTCGTGCCCCCGCTGGTCATCCCCGGAGCGTCATTCTCCGACTGGCTCTATCGCGCTCTTGTGGTGCTGGTCATCTCCTGCCCCTGCGCCTTGGTCATCAGCATTCCGCTTGGCTACTTTGGGGGAGTGGGAGGTGCTTCACGACGCGGCATTTTGGTCAAGGGCTCGAACTTCCTGGACGCGCTCACGCAGGTCAAAACCATTGTTTTCGACAAGACGGGCACCCTCACGAAGGGCACGTTCAAGGTCACGGATGTCGTTCCGCATAACGGCGCTTTGAGGGAGGAGCTCCTCCGGTGGGCCGCCCTCGCCGAGTCCCAGTCGAACCATCCCATCGCGCAATCCATCATGAGCTCTTACAAAGGAAAGCTCGATGCATCCATGGTGAAGGACTATCAGGAAATCGCGGGGCACGGCGTGAAGGCCGCCGCCAACGGCTCAATGATCGTGGCGGGCAACGACAAGCTGATGCACGTGGAGAAGGTTCGCCACCCTGTCTGCGATGTCGAGGGCACCGTGGTCCATGTCGCGGTGGATGGCGAGTACAAAGGCTACATCGTCATCTCCGATGAACTGAAGGACGACGCGCATCAGGCGATGCGGGAGTTGAAGGCGCTGGGCGTCCGCAATCTTGTCATGTTTACTGGCGACAATCAGAAGGCCGCAGAGGGAATCGCGAAAAGGCTCGGCCTGGACTCTTACCGCGCGGAACTGCTGCCGGATGAAAAGGTCAGCGCTCTGGAGAAGCTGATGCGCGAGCAGAGGCATGGAAAGGTCGCCTTCGTCGGAGACGGCATCAACGACGCCCCCGTGCTCCGCAGGGCGGACGTCGGCATCGCCATGGGCGAGCTTGGCTCGGACGCGGCAATCGACACGGCGGATGTCGTGCTGATGAACGACCGCCCGTCCAAGGTGGCGGAGGCCATCAGTATTGCGCGGAAAACCCACCGGATTGTCTGGCAGAATATTTCGCTGGCGCTGTCCGTGAAGGGTGTCTTTATCGTCTTGGGGATATTCGGCATCGCAACGATGTGGGAAGCCGTGTTTGCGGACATGGGAGTGGCGCTGGCCGCCATTCTGAATGCCACCCGGGCGCTGCGCTGGACGGGGCGCGCCCTCCCCCGCCCTATCCTCGGGGCGGCGTTTGGCCGCTGAAAGGACCGCGATGACCGCCGGACCCTCCCGCAAGAACCTCTTCCTGCCTGGCGCCGTCTCCCTCGGGGTGCTCCTGCTGGCGGGCGCCCTGTGGCTCGCCCGGGGGGACCTCTCCTCCCTGCCCGCCTATGGGGCCGTTCCGGATTTCGCCCTGACCGACGCCCTGGGGCGGGCGGTCGGGAGGAAGGACCTGGCGGGCAAGGTGTGGGTGGCGGACCTCATCTTCACCCGCTGCACCGACACCTGCCCCCTCCAGAGCGCCGAGATGGCGAGGCTGCAAAAGGAGTTCGCCGGGGCCAAGGACCTGCGCTTGGTCTCCATCACCACCGACCCGGCCTACGACACCCCCGCCGTCCTCGCCCGGTACGCCGCGCGCTACCAAGCGGACCTCGGCACCTGGCTCTTCCTGACCGGGGAGGAGAAGGACATCGCCCGCCTGGCGCGGGAGGGCTTCCGCCTCGCCTTCGCCACCCGGGGCTCCAAGCGGGAGGAGCCCCGCGTCCCGCGGGAGCGGCTCTGGGCGGCGCTCGGGCCGGGGGCGGCGCACGCGCATCACGACCCGGCCCACCCCGCCGAGATCAGCCACAGCTCGCGCTTCGTCCTCGTGGACCGGGGCGGGCAGATCCGCGGCTACTACCCGAGCGGCGAGGCGGAATCGCTCCAGAAGCTGCGGCGGGACATCCGCCACCTGCTGGAGAGCTGAGCCCCCCCGGCGCCCGGTTTCACTCCCCCTTCAAGATGGCCCCGTACCCCTCGCGGTAGCTGGGATAGCGGAAGCGGTAGCCGCTCGCGAGCAGGCGCGCGTTCGAGCAGCGCTTGCTGCCCGTGTCGCGCCGCCCTTCGGCCTCCGGCCCTTGGCGGGGCGGCGGAGCGCCCATCTCGCGCGCCAGCCAGCGGATGACCTCGCGCCTGTCGGCCGGTTCATGGTCCGCCCCGAGGTAGAGGGCCTCGGGGCGCTCCAGCATCATGAGGTGGCGGAGGACGCCCGCCGCGTCGTCGCGGTGGATGCGGTTGGCGTAGCGCGGAGGGCCCTCGGGGACGGCCGCCTCCCCCCGGCGGACGCTCTCCACCATGCGGCCCCGCCCGGGGCCGTAGATCCCGGCCAGGCGCGCCACCACCCCGGGAAAGGGGCCCTCCCGGACGAGACGCTCCCCCTCCAGGAGCAGGCGGCGGGTGTGGGGCTCGGCCGAGACGGGGGAACCCTCGTCCACCCACCCCCCTTCCTTCTGTCCGTAGACGGCGGTGCTCGAGGTGAAGAGGAGGCGGCGGGGCCGCTGGCCCTGGGAGCGGAGGGCCCCGATCAGGTTCCCGAGGCCCGTCACGTAGGCGGCGCGGTAGGCTTCCTCCCCCCGGCCGTCCGCCCCGGCGGTGTAGAAGACGATCTCCAGGCCCCCGGGAAGCCGCCGGAGGGCGGCGGGGTCGGTCAGGTCCGCGCCGATGGGGTGGATGGGGACGGGCAGGCGCCCGGGCGCGCGGCGGAGGCCCCAGACCTCGTGCCCGTCCTCCGCCAGGAGGAGGCCCAGGGCGGAGCCGGTGTAGCCGCACCCGGCGATGAGGACCCGGGCCATCCCGGCGCGGCTAGAGGGCCGGGACGCGGCCCGCGAAGAGCTGGGGCAGCTCGCGCGGCGGGACGCGGATGCCCGCGTAGAAGGGGCCGAACTCGCCGTACCAGACGGTCGCCTCGTCGAAGCGCATCTCGTAGACCAGCTTCTTGAAGACGATGGGGTCGGGGGCGAAGAGGTAGACGCCCCACTCCCAGTCGTCGAAGCCGATGCTGCCGGTGATGATCTGCTGCACCCTCCCGGCGTACCTGCGGCCCACGGAGCCGTGCTCGCGCATCATCTGCTGGCGCTCCTCGATGGGGACGCCGTACCAGTTCTTGTGCTCGCCCCTGCGCTTGTTCATGGGGTAGAAGCAGAGGTAGCGGTCGCGCGGGATGGGCATGTAGAGCCGCTCGCGCATGCGCTTGGCCTCGTTGTCCATCCGCTCCTTCCAGGCGGCCTTCCACGCGGGGGAGTCCGGCTTCAGGCCCGCCTGGCGCAGCTCGGCGTCCATCTTCACCGTCATCTCGTAGAGCCCCAGCTCCAGAAAGGAGAGGTAGGAGGTGGTCTCCTCCAGGCACTCCGTCAACCGGAGGCGGCGGAGGCCCAGCTCGGCCTCATTCAGCTGCTCCAGGGTGCGGCGGAAGTGGAGGACGAGGAGGTCCCCCTTGTGGCCCAGGAGGCTGAAGAGGGCGCTCTCGCCCTCATCCGGCCGGGCGATGCGCTCCAGGTGGGCCCCCGCCTCGGAGAGAATCTGGAACTGCTCCTTCTCCCCGAGCCGGTTCCACTCCCCCCACCGCACCCGGAAGATGTGATGGAGGACAGCCCAGCCCTCGAGGGTCTCCGGCACCTTGACGCTTGTCTGGTCGCTCACGGCCTGCGCTCCCTGCGACCGCCCCGTGGGGCGCTCCCGGTTGGGTGAATGGTGGCTAGCGCCTGTCCCAAACCTCCTTTGGAGCCCTGAGAACCCCCCTTTTCCGCCCCTGGAGGAGGGAGCGGGACAGGTTTTGGGACGAGTCCTAGAGAAATACCCCAGCGGCCCCGGCTGGGCAAACGGCTAGGGGCGGGCCGGGCCTGCTCCGCCCTCGGCCAGGCGGGCGGCCAGGGCGGCGTAGTCGGCGCGGGCGGCCGCGGCCCCGGCCTCCGCGGCGGCCGCGATCAGCTTCTTGGCCTCGGCCTCGTAGGTCTCCTGGGCCGCGCCCTCGCGGAGCTCGGCGGCCCAGGGGGCGAGCTCCTGGAAGCGCTTGGCCAGCTTGCGGATCTGGGCCTCCTTGGCCGGGGGCACGGCCTCCCCGTCCAGCCCCAGGGTGAGGGTCTCGCGCCCCAGGCGGTCCAGGCCGCGCAACAGGGCGCGCATGACGTCCTTGAGTTTCTCGTAGTCGTAGTCGAAGGAGAGGGAGGCCTCCCACCGCCGGGCCGGGGCGCCGGCCTCGACGATGGCCTGGACTTCGTATCTTCCCCGGGGGCCCAGGGTGACGTTGGCGGCGTGGATGGGCTCGGCGCCCGGCTCGCGCGGGAGCGTGAAGGTGCGGGACCACTCCTCCTGGGTGAAGCGCAGGCGGACCTGGATCGGCCCCTGGGGCGCGGCGGGGCCGGGGCGGACCTCGGCCTGGAAGCGGTGGGTGATGCCCTCCAGGAGCTTATGCTCCTCCGCGGGGGTGAGCTTCTTCCCGTCCGGGGCGGCGATCTTCGGGCGGGTGGCGGTGAGGACGACCTCGAAGGGGCCCGCCTTCCCCTCTCCCACCCGCTGGAAGACGTACTGCACCACGTTCGTGTGGTGGGCGGGGGCGGGTGGGCTGAATACGCTAAGGACAACGACAAGTAGGTGACCGC
>JBBTDR010000693.1:0-5919 GCA_038042665.1 Nitrospinota bacterium | reverse complement strand
GGACGTGAGCTACTTCCCCGACTCCATGCACTGCGCCACCGAGGACGTGCACCTCTGCACCCACAGCGGCACCCACCTCGACTCCCCCTACCACTACGGCCCCGCCTGCGAGGGGAGGCCCTCGAAGACCATCGACCTCGTGCCCCTCGAGTGGCTCTACGGCGACGGCGTCGTCCTCGACTTCCACGACGCCCCGCGCGGCCACAACATCACCGTCCAGGAGACCCAGGCCAAGGTGAAGGCCCTCGAGGCCAAGGGCCGCAAGCTCAAGCCCATGGACATCGTCCTCATCCGCACCGACCACACCACCAAGCACCTCTACAGCCACGACTTCGAGCAGACCCACCCGGGCATGAGCGTGGACGCCACCGAGTGGCTCGTGGACCAGGGCATCAAGGTCATGGGCATCGACGCCTGGGGCTTCGACATGCCGATCCCCAAGATGGCGGAGCTCCGCCTCAAGGGGAACACCAAGGACTTCTTCGGCAGCCACTTCCTGGGCCGGAAGAAGGAGTACATCCACGCCGAGAAGCTCGTGAACCTCGACAAGCTCCCCGAGTTCGGCTTCACCGTCTCGATGTTCCCCATCAAGCTGGAGCGCTCGAGCGCGGGCTGGATCCGGGCGGTGGCAATCATCGAGAACTGATCCTAGAATAGGGGCGCGGGGGCCGTCCGGCGGGGGCGGCCCCCCGCTCGAATCCACCAGGGCATCCGGGAGGGGACCACATGGCAGAGCAGACCGGGAGCACCACCCACCACGCCCAAGGGCTCGCCGCCGCGCGATGGCGGGCCGCCCTCGCGCCCAGCCTCGCGGCCCTCTTCCTCGGCCTCGCCCTGGTGGCCGCCGCCGGGTTCGCGGGCTCCGAAGCCATCCACGAGGCCGCCCACGACGCGCGCCACGCCATCGGCTTCCCCTGCCACTAGGGCCGGGGACATGGCGGCCTTCCGCCGCATCCTCTTCACCGCCGCCCTGGCCGGCCTCCTGAGCGGGCTCGCCCTCACGGCGGTGCAGACGCTCCGCGTCATCCCCCTCATCCTCCAGGCCGAGAGCTACGAGCGCGCCGCCTCCCCGGGCGGCCCGCGGCCCCCGGCCCAGACGCCCTGGGCCGACCCCGGCCGCCTCGCCCTGACCGCCCTCGCCAACGCCCTCGCCGCCACGGGCTTCGGCCTCGCGCTCGCCGCCGGCTTCTCCCTCACCGGGGGGGCCAGCGCCCGCGTGGGCGTCCTCTGGGGGCTCGCGGGCTTCGCCGCCTTCAGCCTGGCGCCCGCCCTGGGGCTCCCCCCCGAGCTGCCCGGCGCCCAGGCCGCCCCCCTCGGCCAGCGCCAGCTCTGGTGGCTCCTGACCGCCGCCGCGACCGCCGGAGGGCTGGGCCTCCTCGCCTTCACGGAGGGGATCGCCTGGAAGCTCCTGGCCCCCGCCCTCCTCGCCCTGCCCCACCTCATCGGGGCGCCTCACCCCGCCCAGCCGGGCGGCGCGGCCCCCGCCGCCCTCCAGCGGGCCTTCGCCGCCGCCTCGCTGCTCTCCTCGGCCCTCCTCTGGCTCCTCCTGGGCGGGCTCTCGGGCTTCTTCTACCAGCGCCTCGGGCGCGCCTGAGCGGGGAGGCCTCATGCCCGCGGGAGAGTGGGACCAGCGCCCCTGGGGCCACTACCGGATTCTCGCCGACGAGCTCGACCACAACGTGAAGCGCATCGTGGTCGAGCCCGGCCGGCGCCTGAGCCTCCAGCGCCACCAGCGGCGCAGCGAGCACTGGTTCGCCCTCTCGGGCGAGGCCACCGTGACCCTCGGCAAGGAGGAGATCACCCTCCTCCCCGGCGACGCCCTGGACATCCCCCAGGGGGCCTGGCACCGGGTTCACAACCCGGGGGCCTTGCCCTTCGTCTTCATCGAGGTCCAGCGCGGGAGCTACTTCGGCGAGGACGACATCGAGCGGAAAGAGGACGACTACGGGCGGGCGTGAGGCGGCCACGCTGTTCCTCCCTGATTCTCTCCATCCCCGATATGGTATGATTCTTCCATGCGCCGCCCCGGCGGTGGAGGGATCGCACCATGAAGCCAGACGACCTGCTCAAGCGGAAGCGGGAGGAAATCCTCCGGGCCGTGGAGCGCTACGGCGCGCGGAACGTACGCGTCTTCGGCTCAGTGGCGCGGAACGAGGCGGACGAAAAGAGCGACATCGATCTGCTCATCGATCCGGGCCCCGAGATGAGCCTCTTCACCCACGCGGAACTCGAAATCGAACTGGAAGAGCTCCTGGGCCGGAAGGTCCACCTCATCAGCGCGCGGGGCCTGCGCCCGCGCGTCCGCGAGAACGTGATGCGGGACGCCGTCCCCCTGTGAGAGACGACCGGCTGTGGCTTCTCGACATCCTTGAAGCCGCCGCGCGCATCGAGGAGCATGCCGCCAAAGGCAGGGAAGCTTTCCTCCGGGATGAGTTCCTCCAGGTCTGGATGCTCCACCACCTCCAAATCATCGGCGAGGCCGCGGCGGGACTTTCCCAGGGATTGCGGGCGCGCCACCCCCAACCTTCATGGAGAGCGGCCATCGCCTTGCGGAACGTGGTGGTGCACCAGTACTTCGTCCTTGATCTCGAAGAGATATGGAAAGCCGTAACCGTGCACTTGCCCCCCTTCAAGCGGCAGGTGCAACAAATCCTGGCCGAGATAGGCTCGCAGGGAATATGAAGGGCTCGGGATATAGCAAAAGCGGCATCGAGCGCGAAGAGGACGACTACGGGAGGGCGTGAGGGGAGAATTCAGATGATGGAACTTCTAAACACAAAAACCATTTTTCATGCCGTCGCGGTAATTGCCTTCTTTGCTGCAATATATTTCGGCACGAAAGGTGCGAGTTGGAATATGTTTCTTTTTGCTGCCCTTTTTCTGGTTTTTGGAAATTTAGATCGTGTCGAAGAATTCAGAATTGGAAAAGAAGGGTTGGCGACGAAAACCAGAGAGCTGACAGAGACGATTAAAGAGGCAAAAAGCACGATAAATGAACTGCAACTTTTGGCTGTATTACTTGCAAAAACAACTCTTTCATCCGTTCAAATGGCTGGCCGAATGGGAGGTTTCCAGGACGACAAAAAAGAGGCAATTAAAAATGAAACTATCGACGTACTGAGAAAAATTGGGGTTTCCGAAGATCAAATAGCCGAGGCTCTTTCTGATTGGTACCCATACGTCGAATTCGACTACGCATCATCGATCCTCGGTGGAAGCTATATTTTACAAGATGTCCCACCTGAACATCGAGCTGCCCAGGAAAAACTTATCAAAAGAGTCGGCATAGCTGGGAGACCCACTCCTGACCAGATTGCTGAATTTTTCAAAAATGCCGGAATTTTGACGGAACAGCGAAAAGAGCTTATTGAAGATTACCGACATTACGTTCAACATCGTGAGCACCGTCGACCCGATGTTTGGAAAAACAGGGCAGACTGGTACCCACATCCTTAATCCAAGGCCCGGGGGAGCGTGACTCCCCCGGGCTTTCTGCTTTCCGACTCCTACCCCCGCATCCCCTCCAGGGCCTTGCCCAGCCGCTCGACGCCCCGCTCGCACTCCTCCTTGGAGCAGGAGTAGGCGAGGCGGAGGTAGCCTTCGCCTCCCGGGCCGAAGACGGCCCCGTCCACCGTGGCGATGGCGTGCTCGTTCAGGAGGCGGTCGGCCACCTGGCCCGAGGTCGCGCCGAAGACCTTCACGTTCGGGAAGGCGTAGAAGGCCCCCGTGGGCTCGGCCAGGGTCACCCCCTCGATGGAGCGCAGCCCCTCGACGATCACCTTCCGGCGCGCGGCGAAGGCCTGGCGCATCTCCTCCACGCAGTCCTGGCTCGCGGTGAGCGCCTTGGCCGCCCCGTGCTGGATGAAGGTGTTGACGCACACCGTCGTGTACTGGCGCACCTTCAGGAGGTGGCGGGTGATCGCCGGGCTCGCCACCGTCCAGCCCAGCCGCCAGCCGTCCATGCTGTACACCTTGGAGAAGCCGTTGATGATGATGGTGCGCTCGGCCATGCCGGGGAGCGGATAGATGCTCGGGGCGCAGGGCTGGGGGTAGTAGATGCGGGCGTAGATCTCGTCCGACATCACGATGAGGTTGTGCTTGACGGCCACGGCGGCGAGCTTCTTGAGCTCCTCCAGCTGGACCGTGGTGCCCGTCGGGTTCCCAGGCGACGTGATGCAGAGCATCTTGGTACGCGGGGTGATGCGCTTCTCCACCTCGGAGGCCCTGAGGGCGAAGCTGTCCTCCTCGCGGGTGGGCACCTCGACCGGCACTCCCCCCGCCAGCGAGGCGCAGGACTTGTAGTGGTGCCAGTTGGGGTCGGAGACGAGCACCTCGTCGCCGGGGTTCACGAGGGCGAGCATGGACACGAGGATGCCCTCGTTCGCCCCGGCCATGACGATGACCTGCTCGGGCTTGGTCTCCACGCCGGTGTCGATCTCGGTGCGGGCGGCGATGGCCTTCAAGAGGGGGCCGATGCCCGCGTTGGGGGCGTAGTGCACGTCCCCGCGCGCGAGGCTCTCGGCCGCCGCCTGCTTGGCGTGGGCCGGGGTGTCGAAGTCGGTGCGGCCGATCTGCCAGTGGATGACGTCCCTGCCCTGGGCCTCGAGCTGGGTCACGGCGTCGAACACCTTGCGGATGCCCGAGAAGGGGACCTCGTTCAGCCGCTTCGCGGCCACGGCCTGGGAGTCGAATTTCGCGCTCATGCAATGCCTCCTGGGGGAATGCGGATGGAGCGGAACGGGGTCTTATATAGCGGGTTCGAAAGAGGCGCAAGGCGGGGGGGTGATGGTTCGTTCTTCCGTAGGGGCGTTCCATGGAACGCCCCTACGGGGGGATGACGGATCGGGACACGCAGGGGCGCACGGCGGCTCGACTGAGCTCGCCGAAGTCCGGCCACCCCTGCGGAGCGGATAGGGGACGGCCCCCCCTCTCCTGAGCGGAGGGGGGCCGAAGCCCGCGAAGCATCTACATCCGGTGCTTCGCCGAGAACTTGAGCACCTTGGGCTTCACGAGCCGCTCGAAGTCCGCGTAGGCGAGCCGGAGCAGCTCGCTGTGGGTGCCCGCGTTGAAGGCGATCTCCTCGTCCTCCGCCAGAATGTCCGCCGCGAAGACATCCATCCCGTAGAGGTTCCCGAAGGGGGGCATGGCGCCGGGCTCGCACTCCGGGAAGAGGTCCTTGAACTCCTTCTCGCTGGCGAGCTCCACGCTCTCCGAGCCGGTCAGCTCCTTGAGCAGGCGGAACTCCACCCGGTAGGAAGCGGGCAGGACGGCCATGGCCATCTTGCCGCCCACCTTGATCATCACCACCTTGGCCAGCTCCTTGCCGGGGATGTGGGCGGAGGCCGCGACCTCCTGCGCGGTGAACGCCGGCGAGTGGCTGATGATGCGGTACTTGATGCCGTGGCTGTCCAGGAACTCCTTGAGCTTCTGCACGGGCATGTCGTCCCCTCCCCGCTGGCCCTGCCGAGATATGGGCTCTGTTCTCCCCTCACACCTCCAATATAGGAGCCCCCTCCGGCCGGGGGAGCCTCCGGCCCCGGGAAAGAAACGGCCGGAGGCGGGAGTCCGAAATCCCAGGGGGGCGCGAGTCTTTCTTCCGCGGGGGCGGGTTTGAAACCCGCCCCCGCCCCAGGGGGCGAGGGCGCCGGAACCAGCCTGAAAATGAGGTAAGAGCCCTTGGGCCGGGGGGAGGTACATTTCCCCCGGGGAGTCCCCCCGGGAGGGCCGGGCACGCGGCGACAGGGTGTCCGCGGGGGCAGGTTTCAAGCCTGCCCCCGCGGAGAATGCGGGAAAAGGGAGCCGGAAACGGGCCGGGGCGTGGTGAGTCGCGGATATGGATGGGGATGGAGGGGAAAAACGCCAGAAAAGGGAGAGCCGGGTGCGGGCGGTGGCGAGGAGGCCGTCGCGGATAATGACGGA
>JBBTDR010000692.1:0-1804 GCA_038042665.1 Nitrospinota bacterium | reverse complement strand
GACCCGGTAACCCTTCCGGGCTGCCTTGACGACCATCTCCACCGGCCAGCCGTAGGTAGGGTGCTCCATGCCCAGATCCCTGAGGGCGTCGGCCCGCACGGCCCGGAAGGGGCCGATGTCCTGGAGCCTGAGCCCGTAGAGCAGGCGCACCAGAGAGATCACGAGATGATTGCCGAAGATCTGGTGGGGTGTGAGGGCGCCGTCTTCCACCGGAACCCGGGCGCCGATCACCAGGTCGGCGCTGCCGTCAATGATCGGCCGCAGGACGGCCGGCATCTCGGAGGGATCGTCGCTCCTGTCGCCGTCGAGGAACACGAGAATGTCGGCCTGACGCGCAGCCAAGACTCCTGCCAGGCAAGCCGCTCCGTAGCCGCGCCTCGGCTCGTGGATCACCAGCGCCCCGGCGGCCCGGGCTGCCTCCGCCGTGCCATCGGTGCTCCCGTTGTCCACTACGAGCACCTCTGCCGCCAGGTCTCCGGGGATCTCCTTCACCACGAGGCCAATGGCTGCCTCCTCATCCAGGGCGGGAATGATGACGGAAACGCGCATAGGTGGAGCGTTCAAAGGCTTAGACACGGCCGGGGCCCCCTTTGGTTCGGTGGCAGTCTACCGGGGGGAGGAGGGGCGAGGTATTACAGGAACGTCAAATCTTGGTGAAATCGAGGCCTTCGGCTCCACCAGGGCCCGGTCGATCAGCCGGTGGATGGCCTCGGGGGAGAGCGTCGCCGGCGGGACGCCGGAGCCGTCCAACAGCCCCCGGGCGGTGGTGTCGTCGAAGCGGACGTCCTGCTCCAGGTAGTCGCGATAGCCCGAGAGCATCCGGATAACCATCTCCTCGAGGGGCGAGGGATCCGGGAGCGGGCCGCCGCGCGGGTCCGCCAGCGAGAGGCCCCGGAGGCCCAGGCGCTCCGTGATGATATCCAGCATCTCCGCGTGGGTGGGCGGGTCGGCCACCACCAGATGAACGGTCTCCCCCGCCGCGCGGGGGTGGTCGGCCAGCGCCACCACCGCCGCCGCCACGTATTCCACGGGGACGAGGTTGAAGCGGGCCCCGGGCGCTGCCCCGATCCGGAGCGGCACGGGAGCGCCGTCGGCGAGCCGGGCGAGCCGGGCCGCCATGCGGATGAAGTCGAAGAAGAGGTTTGACGGCGTGGCCCCAGTCGTCGCCGGGGCCGCCCCCACCACGATGCTCGGTCTGAATACCCTGACGTCCAGGCCCAGGCGCGCTCCGGCCCGGCGCAGAGCGATTTCGGCCTCGAGCTTCACCCGCTCGTAGGGATTGTGAAACTCCTGGCCCAGGTCGCCTTCACGCTCCAGCACCCTGCCCGTCCGCTTCCCGCAGACGTAGGCCGTCGAGAGGTGGACCCAGCGGCGGAGCCGGCCGCCCCGGAGCCCATGGAGGAGATCGAGCGGGCCATCGATGTGCCCCTGACGGAAGGAGGCCATGTCCTCGGGGAAGAAGGTGGTCTCCCCCGCGCAGTGGATCACCGTTTCAACGCTCGCCCGGAGCCGCCGCCAGTCCGACTCCGCGAGACCCAGGCCCGGCAGAGACAGATCCCCCTCGACGACGTCGAGGCGAACGCCATCGGGCGCAAAACCCAAGGCCTGCGCAACGCGATCGGGCGCCGGCTCGTCCTCCTTGCCGCGCGCCAGCGCCACGACGGGCCACGCGGCGGCCAGGAGCCGGCGCGCCACCTCGCGCCCGATGAACCCCGTGGCGCCGGTGACCAGAATCGGTGAGCGGGACATACCGGAAAGTAAGACGCCGGATCCCCGCAAAGCGATTCCAGCCGTCTTCTCCCGA
>JBBTDR010000691.1:6634-11304 GCA_038042665.1 Nitrospinota bacterium | reverse complement strand
CGATGCTGCTGAGGGGCTCGCAGGGCAACCCGGCGGCGCGCGCCTTCTTCGACTTCCTCTTCTTGTCCGAGGCGGCGCGGGTGTTCGCGAAGTACGGCTTCATCCGGATTGAGTGAGCCCGGGGGATCTTAATGGCGTGGTGGCAGCTCTCCGAGGCGGAGCTCGAGGCGATCCGCCTCACCCTTCTCGTCGCCTTCGCCGCCGTGGCGGGGAGCCTGCCTTTCGGGATCGGCCTGGGCTGGCTGCTCGCCCGGCGGGACTTCCCGGGCAAGACGGCGCTTGAGACGGCCCTCAGCCTCCCCCTCGTGCTGCCCCCAGTGGTGACAGGCTACCTCCTGCTCGTCAGCCTGGGGCGGAACGGCTGGCTCGGGCGCTACCTGGAGCAATGGTTCGGCCTCCGGCTGATCTTCACCTGGAAGGCGGCGGCGCTGGCCGCCGCCGTCATCGCATTCCCCCTGATGGTTCGCGCCATCCGGCTGGCCTTCGCCGCCGTGGACCCACGCCTGGAGTCCACGGCCCGCACGCTGGGCGCGGGCCCGCTCGGCACCTTCGCGGCGGTGACCCTGCCGCTGGCCTGGCAGGGCATCCTGGCGGGTTCCATCCTCTCCTTCGCCCGGAGCCTGGGGGAGTTCGGGGCCACCATCATGATCGCCGGGAACATCCCGGGCGAAACCCGGACGATATCCCTCTACATCTTCACCCTCATCGAGTCCCCCGGAGGGATCCAGGAAGCCGGGCGGATGGTCGTCGCGTCCATCCTGATCGCGGCGGCGGCGATGGCCGCAGGGGAGTTCATGGAGCGGAAGTACCACCCGGCCGAGCGGCGGGAGGAGGGGCCGTGATCGACCTTGCCTTCGAGGTCTGGCGGCCGCGCTTCCGGCTCGACGTGGAGCTGCGGAGCGAGGCCCAGGTGACGGGCCTTTTCGGCCCCTCGGGGGCGGGGAAGACCACCATCCTCCACGCGGTGGCGGGCATCCTGCGCCCCGCGCGGGGGCGGGTTGCCGTGGGCGGGCGGACCTTCTTCGACTCGGCCTCGGGCGTGAGCCTTCCGCCGGAGAGCCGCCGGGTGGGGATGGTGTTCCAGGAGAACCACCTCTTCCCGCACCTCGACGTGAAGGGGAACCTCCTCTTCGGCTACCGCCGCACCCCCGCCGCCCGGCGCCGCCTCCAGCCGGAGGAGATCGTGGAGCTGCTGGGGCTCGGGGAGCTCCTCCCCAAGCGGCCGGGCCAGCTCTCGGGCGGGGAGGCGCGCCGGGTGGCCATCGGGCGGGCCCTCCTCACCTCGCCCGACCTCCTGGTGCTGGACGAGCCCTTGACCGGGCTGGACCGCCGGCTGCGCAACCGCATCCTCGCCTACCTCATCCGGCTCAAGCGCAAGCTCGGGGTGCCTATCCTCTACGTGAGTCACTCCTTCTCCGACATGGCGGCGCTCGCGGACCGGGTGGCCCTGCTCGGGACGGAAGAAGCGGGCGGCCTCCGCCGCAGCAGGGTGATCAAGGCGGGCCCCGCGCTCGACCTCCTGGAGGACGCGGCCGCCCTCTCGGGCGCGGGTCCCTTCGAGACGATCTTCCGGGGGGAGGTCGTGGAGGTGCGGCCGGACCTGGGCTACGCCACCGTCCGCGCCGGGGGGCTCACCTTTCACGCCCCCCTGGAGGAGATGGAGGCGGGGGCGCGGGCCATCGTCACCCTGCGGGCGGACGAGGCGCTCCTCGCCACGGGCCCCGTCCCCAGGGTGAGCGCCCGCAACGTGTGGACGGGCCGCGTCGCCCGGATCCACCGCCTGGAGAGCCGCCGGGTGGTGGAGGTGGACGTGGGCCAGTCCCTCCTCGCCGAGGTGACCGAGGGGGCGATCCAGGATTTGGGGATCAGGGAGGGAAGCGAGGTGCACGTCCTCGCCAAGACGCGCTCCCTGCGCGTCACCGCCCTGCCCGCGGGCCTGCACATCGGGGGCGATTGAAGGCGCCCGCGTCCCCCTGGTACCATCGGGCCCGCTCCCTCCACCAATCCGGCGAAAGGAACCCCTGCATGGCCGAGCGCAAGCCCATGCCCCTCGAGGGGGTGAAGGTCATCGACATCGGCACCCTGTTCGCGGGGCCGTGGATCGCCACCTACATGGGCGACTTCGGGGCCGAGGTCATCAAGATCGAGCACCCGAAGGGGGACAGCCTGCGGGACTTCGCCTCCAAGAAGGACGGCGTCTCGCTCTGGTGGAAGCTCGCCTCCCGGAACAAGAAGTCGGTGACGTGCGACATCTCCTCGCCCGAGGGGCAGGAGGTCGTCCGGAGGCTCTGCCGGGAGGCGGACGTGCTCGTCGAGAACTTCCGCCCGGGCACCCTCGAGCGCTGGGGCCTGGGGTGGGAGCCGCTGCACGCGCTCAACCCCAGGCTCATCCTCGCGCGCACGAGCGGCTTCGGGCAGGCGGGCCCCTACGCCAAGCGGCCCGGCTTCGGCACCCTGGCCGAGGCCATGAGCGGCTTCGCCCACATCACCGGCCAGCCGGACGGCCCGCCCACCCTCCCCCCCTTCGCCCTGGCGGACGGCATCAGCGCGCTGTGCGGCACCTACGCCGTGATGATGGCCCTCTACCACCGCGACGCGCACGGGGCCCCGGGGCAGGAGATCGACATCGCCATCTACGAGCCCATCGCCACCCTCCTGGGTCCCCAGGTGCTGGAGTTCGATCAGTTGGGGCTCGTCCAGGGGCGGACGGGGAACGCCATCCCCTTCGCCGCCCCGCGCAACGCCTACCGCTGCAAGGACGGCCGCTGGGTGGTCGTCTCGGCGAGCGCCGCGAGCATCTTCAAGCGGATCATGCAGGCCGTGGGGCGCGCGGACCTGGCCGAGGACCCCCGCATGGCCACCCAGGCCGGGCGGGTGCGGCACGTGGGGGAGCTCGACGCCGCCATCCAGGACTGGATCGGCCGGCACACCCTGGAGGAGACGGTGCGCCACTTCGAGCAATACGAGGGGGCGCTCGGGCCCATCTACGACGTGGCCCAGTACATGGCGGACCCCCACGTCCAGGCGCGCGGCTCGGTCGTCCGGGTGGAGGACGAGGAGCTCGGCCCCCTCCGGATGCAGAACGTCATCCCCCGGCTGAAGGGGACGCCGGGGGCCATCCGCTGGGCGGGCCCGCCCAAGGGCAAGCACACCGGGGAGGTGCTGCGGGGGCTGGGCTACACGCAAGAGGAGATGGCCCGCCTGCGGGAGAAGGGGGTCATCTGAGCGCCTCCGCGGCCGCCTTCATCTACCACCCCGGCTACTGGGCCGACGTCGGGGCCCACGTCCTCCAGCAGGGGAAGTACCGGGCCACCTGGGAGCGCCTTCGGGCGGCGGGGCTGCCCGAGGGCGCTTTCCTGGAGCCCCGCGCCGCCACCGAAGAAGAGGCGCGCCTCGTCCACACGGCGGAATACGTGGCCGACCTCCTGGGCGGGGTCCACACCGAGCGCACCTGCACGAGCGAGCTGCCCCTCACCCCGGAGATCGCGCGGGCGGCCTTCCTCACCGTGGGAGGGACCATCCTCGCCGCGCGCGAGGCCCTCGCCCGGGGCCGGGCGCTCAACCTCTCGGGAGGCTTCCACCACGCCTTCGCGGGCCAGGCCGAGGGCTTCTGCTACCTGAACGACCTGGCGGTGGCCATCCGCGTCCTCCAGCGCGAGGGCGCGGTCCGGCGGGCGGCGGTGATCGACTGCGACCTCCACCAGGGGAACGGCACCGCCGCCATCTTCCGGGGCGACCCGGAGGTCTTCACCTTCTCCATCCACCAGCAGAACATCTACCCGGTGAAGCGCAAGAGCGGCCTCGACATCGGCCTCTACGATCTCGCCACCGACGCGGAGTACCTCGGCCACATGCGCAGGCACGTGCCGGAGATCCTCGACGGCCACCGGCCCGGCCTCGTGCTCTACCAGGCGGGCGCCGACCCCTACGCCGGGGACCAGCTGGGCACCCTCAAGCTCACCAAGGCGGGGCTCAGGGAGCGCGACGAGATCGTGCTCGCCGAGTGCGCCCGGCGGGGCATCCCCGTGGCGGGCACCCTGGGCGGGGGCTACGCGGCCAACCCGGAGGACACGGTGGACATCCACTTCCAGACGGGGATGGCCTTCTGGGGGGCCGGTTTCTCCCGGTAATTTCGCCCGGCTTGCCCCGCGGCCGGATTCGGCCCATAATGGTCCTACAGTTATTTTTTTATGTCTGGCCTTTTGCGGGGAACCTCACGATCGCGGGAGGGGGCCATCCATGCTGAGAGCCGGGGACGCCAAAGCCTGCCTGCAAGCCATCCGCAAGGTCACGGGAGAGCTCACCTCCACCTTGGATGTGAAGGAGGTCCTCCGGGACGTCGTGCGCATCACGGCCGATGTCGCGGGGGCCAAGGGCAGCGCCCTGCGGCTCCTCGACGGGCGGACCGGGCGCCTCGAGCTCTCGGCCGCCTGGGGGCTGAGCGAGAGCTACCTGGCCAAGGGCCCCATCGACGGCGGCCGCGGCCTCGCCGACTGCATGAAGGGGCAGATCGTGCACTTCCGCGACGTGCGCACCGACCCGCGCGTGGTGGACATCAACCGGGACGGTCGGCAGGACCTGGTGGTGTCGTCGCTGCGCACCGACCTGTTCGCGGGATTGAAGGGCGCGGCGCTGAAGTCGGTGAGTGTGAGCTACTACATCTACCTGTT
>JBBTDR010000691.1:1869-6624 GCA_038042665.1 Nitrospinota bacterium | reverse complement strand
ATCGTGCACTTCCGCGACGTGCGCACCGACCCCCGCGTGCAATACCCCCAGCAGGCCGAGGCCGAGGGCATCGCCTCCATCCTGTCCGTCCCGATGGTGCTGCAGGGGAAGGTGATCGGGGTGTTGCGCCTCTACTCGGGCGAGTCGCGCGACTACGCCGAGGAGGAGCTGGAGTTCCTCCGCGCGCTCGCCGACCTGGGCGCCCTCGCCCTCGAGCACGCCCGCCTCTACTCGAACCTCAAGGCCGACCACGAGACCCTGATCGGCGAGTTCCACACCTGGTTCGAGTCGCGCGTCTACCCTCCCGAGGGCGCCCCCAAGCGCTGAGCCCGGCTACACCGCCAGGTAGCCCCCGTCCACGACCAGGTTGTGCCCGTGCATGTAGGCCGAGCGCGGCGAGGCGAGGAAGAGGATCGCCTCGGCGATCTCCTCGGGCCGCCCGAACCGCGGCAGGGGCATGTTGGCCGTGCGGTGCCGCTCGATCGAGGGGTCGCTCCGGATGAGCTCGGCCATGCCCTCGGTCATGATGGGCCCGGGGGCCACCGCGTTCACGTTGACGTTCTCCTTCGCCAGGTCGAAGGCGAGCGCCCGGGCCATGTTCACCACCGCCCCCTTGCAGGTGCAGTAGACCGCGAAGTTGGGCGCCCCCACGAAGCCGAAGGTGCTCGAGATGAGGACCACCTTCCCCCCGCCGCGCTTGCGGAACTCGGGCACCGCCCGCTGGACGGCGAGGAAGTAGCCCTTGACGTTCACGTCCAGGGCCAGGTCGAGGTCCCGCTCGGTCACCTCCAGGAAGGGCTTGGTCGGGCGGAAGATGGCGCCGCAGACCAGGATGTCCAGCCCGCCGTAGGCCTGGACCGCGCCCGCGATCATCCGCCCGATCCCCTGGGCCGTCCCGCAGTCGGCCTCGATGCCGCGCATCTTCCCGCCCGCCTGGGCGATGGACGCCTCCAGGTTTTTCAGCCGGGCGCCGTCGAGGTCCGCCACCACGACGGCCGCCCCCTCCCCGGCGAACAGCCGCGCGGTGGCCGCCCCGATGCCCTGCGCCCCGCCCGTGATCAAGGCCACCTTGCCCTCGAGCTCCATCGCGTTTCCTCCCTGTGGGGTCCGCGCGGCGGAGGCCCGCCGCGCCCGGAAGGCGCCAATCTCGCACGCCCGGCCCCCGCGTCCAAGATGCCCCCGCCGATGGGAAAGCCCGGGGCGCTCTGGTATGATCGCCCGCTGTTCCGCACGGCGGCGGTCCGTTCCCCGTTCGTTTCGATGGCGAGAGGACCCCCATGGCCCCCGGCTGCGCGCGGCGGGCGTCCGGCCGATGAGCGCGGCCGGCCGCCTCCCGGAGAAGGCGTTCTATTACGGCTGGGCGATCGTCGGCCTGGCCCACGTCACCCTGGCCTTCCAGGTGACCACGCGGTTCGGCTTCGGCATCTTCCAGGTGCCCCTGATCGAGGAGTTCGGCTGGAGCCGGGGCGCCCTGGGCGGCGCCTTCGCCCTGGGCCTGGGGGCCTACGCCGTCTTCGTCCCCTACGCGGGCTCCCTGCTCGAGCGCCACGGCCCCCGGCGGGTGATGCCCTGGGGCTGCGTCATCGCCGGGCTCTCGATGGCGGGGAGCTTCTTCGTCTCCTCGCTGTGGCACGTCTACCTGATGTCGGGCCTGCTCTGCGGGACGGGCCTGGCCATCAGCGGCTTCTCGACCCACAGCGCGCTCATGCCGCGCTGGTTCATCCGCGCGCGCGGGCGGGCGACGGGCCTGGCCCTCGCGGGGATCGGGGTGGGCACCCTGGTCCTCTCCCCGGCCATCGAGCGCGCCATCGCCTACTGGGGCTGGCGCGCCGCCTACCTGCTGTTCGGCCTGTCCATCCTCCTCCTCATCGTCCCGGCCAACTTCCTCCTCATGCGCGACTACCCCGAGGAGAAGGGGCAGGGCCCGGACGGCGGTCCGCCCCGCTCGCCCGAGGCCCTCGCCGCCGCGCGGGGCGGGCATTCGGGCAAGGGGGTGCGCGAGGTCTTCGCGGCCGTCCGGGGGGACGCCCGCTTCTGGGTCTTCGTGCTGCTCGCCTTCTGCATCGGCCTGAACGCCAACACCCTCATGAGCCAGCTCCAGCTCTACCTCGTGGACCAGGGCTACCCGACCGCCCCCGCCGCCCTGATCTTCGGCGCCGTGGGTTTCCTCCGGATGCTGGGCAGCGTGGCGGGAGGCTGGATGGGGGACCGGATCGGCCGGGGGCGCGGGGTGGCCCTCTCGGCGGTCATCGTCGCCTTGGGCCTGGTCCACCTTCTGCTCCTGCCCGCCCTGGGTGGGGGGATCGCGAACGGCCTCCTCTACGCCCTCCTCTACGGGGCCGGCGTGGGGGCCATGAGCGCCTGCTACTCGGCCCTGGCGGGAGACTGCTTCGAGGGCCCCACCTACGGGGTGATCATCGGCTTCCTGGAGATCTGCTACGGCCTCGGCGGGGTGGTCGGGCCGCCGCTGGCGGGGCTGATGTTCGACCTCACCCGGAGCTACGCCGTCCCCTTCAGCGTGATCGCCGCCTGCATGGTGGCCTGCATCTTCATCGGCTTCTTCCTTCAGCCGGAGCCCGGGCGCCGCAAGGCCGCCTGAGGCTCAGCCCTCCTCATCCGCCGCCTCCGGCTCCAGCCGCTTCGGGCCGATGAGGAAGACGCACTCCCCCCGCACCTTCTTTCCTTTGAGCCGCTCCGCTACCTCGGAGGCTCTCCCGCGCAGGAACTCCTCGTGGAGCTTGGTGAGCTCCCGGGCCAGGACCACCGGCCGCCCGGGGGCGAGGGCGGCCACCTCCTCCGCCAGCCGGGCCACCCGGTGGGGGGACTCGTAGAGCGCCACCGTTCTCTCCTCCCCGAGCAGGGCCTCCAGCCGCCGGCGGCGCTTCTCCCCCTTGGGCGGGAGGAAACCCTCGAAGGCGAAGCGGTCGGTCGGCAGCCCCGAGGCCGAGAGCGCCGCGACGGCCGCCGAGGGGCCGGGGATGGGGGTGACCGTCACCCCCTTCCCGATGGCCGCGCGCACCACCCGGTAGGCCGGGTCGGAGATGCCGGGGGTGCCCGCGTCGGTCACCACGGCCACGCGCTCGCCTCCGGCGGCGCGGCGGGCCAGCTCCTCGGCCCGGGCGGCCTCGTTGTGCTCGTGGTAGCTGATGAGCGGCCGCTTGATCCCCAGGCGCGAGAGCAGGAGCCCCGTATGGCGCGTGTCCTCGCAGGCGATCGCGTCGCACTCGCGCAGCACCCGCGCCTGGCGCGCGGAGAGGTCCTCCAGGTTCCCGATGGGGGTGGCGACGAGGTAGATGCCGGGGGGGAGGGGGAGGCGGTCTTCATCCGTCTGCGGATCGTTCATCGAGAGGCCCTCCCCCCCTCACGCGGATTGAATGGATGTAGGGGCGCACGGCCGTGCGCCCCTACGGAAGGCCGTGGCCGAGCGGATTGTTTGTTCTGGTCTACGCCACCACGCCCCCGGCGCGCAGGCGGCGGATGTCGTCCTCGCTCTTGCCCGCCTCGCGCAGCACCTCGTCCGTGTGCTGGCCGAGGGTGGGCGCGGGGGTGCGCACCTTGCCCGGGGTCTCGGAGAGCTTCGGCGGGAAGCCCAGCACGGTGACGCGGCCCGCCTTGGGGTGGTCCACCTCCACCGCCATCCCGCGCGCCCGGATCTGGGGATGGGCGAAGGCCTCCGCCATGTCCAGGATGGGGCCGCAGGGCACCTTGGCCGCGTCGAGGAGGGCGATCCACTCGTCCCGCGTCCGCTTGGCGAACTCCCCCTCCAGCTCCCGGGCGAGCTGCTGGTACTTCGCCGAGCGCCTGCCGTCGTCGAGGTAGTCCGGGTGGGCGATGAGGTCCTCGCGCCCGAGCACCTTGCACGTCCGCTCCCAGGTTGCCTGGCTCGCCGCGCCGAGGACGAGGTAGCCGTCCTTGCACCGCAGCGCCTGGTAGGGCGCGGTCATCTCGTGGGCCGAGCCGCGCGGCACCGGAGGCTCCCCCGAGGGGAAGAACTGGGAGGCCTGCCAGAAGGTGTAGCCCAGGCCCGCGTCGGTGAGGGCGGTGTCGATGTATTGGCCCCGGCCCGTGCGCTGCTTGTGGAGGCAGGCGCACAGGATGGAGAAGGCGGTGTAGATGCCGGCGTTGAGGTCGCAGAGGGGGACGGGGATCTTCGCGGGCGGGCGGTCCGGCTCCCCGGTGAAGCTCAGCAGGCTCGAGAGCCCCTGGGAGACGAGGTCGAAGCCCCCCCGATCCTTGAAGGGCCCCGTCTGGCCGTAGCCCGAGATGGAGGCGTAGACGAGGCCCGGGTTCACCTTCCTCAGGTCCTCGTAGCCCAGCCCGATCTTCCGGAGGGTGCCGGGGCGGAGGTTCTCTACCAGCACGTCCGCCCGGGCCGCCAGCTCCTTGAGCAGGGCCTGGCCCCCCGGGAGCTTGAGGTTCAAGGCGATGCCCCGCTTGTTGCGGTTCAGGTTCATGAAGCCGTGACCCTCGCCCCCGGTGAAGTGGCGCCCGAGCTGGCGGGACTGGTCGCCCCCGTCCGGGTTCTCCACCTTGACGACGTCCGCCCCCATGTCGGCCAGCAGGGTGCAGCAGAAGGGCCCGGCCATCACCTGGCAGACCTCGAGGACGCGCACCCCCTCCAGGGCGCGCGGGGTATCGGCACTCATTGTTCTCGCATCTCCCTTGGCGCTACCTTCCCCCGAACCGGGGGGCGCGCTTGGCGAGGACGCGCACCCCCTCCAGGGCGCGCGGGGTATCGGCACTCATTGTTCTCGC
>JBBTDR010000691.1:0-1769 GCA_038042665.1 Nitrospinota bacterium | reverse complement strand
ATCTCCCTTGGCGCTACCTTCCCCCGAACCGGGGGGCGCGCTTGGCGAGGAAGGCCTCCACCCCCTCCTGGAAGTCCTGGGTGTCGAAGCAGGCGAACTGGCTCGCGAACTCCGCCTCGGTGAGGGTCGTGAGCCCCGGGTCGCGGAGGATCTTCTTCACGAAGCTCTTGTGCCAGGCGTGCACCTTGGGCGCCAGCGAGGCGATGCGCCCGGCCATCTCGTAGGCGGCGCCCTCCACTTCGCCGTCCGGCACCACCCGGGCGAGGAAGCCCGCCTCGAGCATCTCCCGGGCCGAGAAGAGCCGCGCCGTCAGCAGCATGTCCAGGGTCCGCGCCGGGCCGATCGACTGGACGAAGCGCCGGAGCTCGGCGTAGCCCGCCACCAGGCCCAGCTTGGCCACGGGGACGCCGAAGCGGCTGCTCTCCCCCGCGACGCGGAGATCCGCCGCCGCCGCGAGCTCCACCCCTCCCCCCACGCACGCCCCCCGGATGAGGCAGAGGGTGGGCTTCGAGAAGGCGTCCACGGCGTCCAGCCCGGCGAAGAAGCCCCCGGCGTACTCCCGCGCCTGGGCGGCGTTCGAGCGCTCCTCCGCGAAGCGCGAGATGTCCGCCCCCGCCGAGAAGGCCCGCTCCCCCGCCCCCCGGAAGACCAGGACGCGCACCGAGGGGTCGGCGTCCAGCTCGGGCATCACCCGGGCCAGCCCGGCCCACATCTCGAGCTCGATGGCGTTCATCTTCTCCGGGTGGTTGAGGGTGAGGGTGGCCACCCCCCCCTCCCGGCGGAGGAGGAGCCTCCCCCCCGCGCGCGCCTCTTCGCTCAAGGTGCCTCCTCCCGGCGGGTTTCGAGGGTTCGGATGTCCGGACCCCCATCCTAGCCCACCCCCCGGGAGGCCGCCAGTTGAAGGGAGGAGGAGAAAGAAAGAGGCCGGAATATCCCGGAAACCGCTGGAGATCATTGGAAAGATCGTTCACCCGTAGGGGCGAACCTCGAGTTCGCCCCGGTGCTCGTCCGTGCCGAGGGGGCGATCACAAGGATCTCCCCTGCGGACGGGCAAGCGCACCCGTCCGGCCCAGCCCGGGCGCGTTGCAACCCACCGGGAAGATAGGGCATGAGGGGGGAGAAGCTGTTACCTCAAATTCCGGCAGGTTCCGGGTCAACAAAGAAAAGAAGAAGCTCAGTCGTTATCTACCAAGGGAAGAGGTTGTTGAGCCTCTGCGTTTTCTTGGGTGTTTTCCTGTTTCTGCACGGGAAGAAAAGCCAGAATGGTTTCTTTCTTTGCACGATAGCCCTTTACAGTTCTTACGATCAAATTTTTCTCGTGCAAATAATTCAAATCTCGCGTGATCGTTTTTGTGGTCTTGCCTTTGTACTCCTCCGCCAACTCAGGGCTGAGTTTACGGATATCACCCTTGGGCACAGGTTCTTCATGTTGCGAAAGAGCCAACACCAATTTGCGCCTGCGGGCTTCTGTTGTGGATTTGCCTGAAAGTGTCTCATGGGTATAGTTTGTCCATGAAATTTCCCATTGCTGTATTTTGACAAATTTGATTTGCGCTCGCAGTTCGTCGACGAAACCCTGGATGGCGTATTCGATGAACGGGATTATATTTCCCCCCGATCCGCTCGCCCTGTCTAGCTGGCGATAGTATTCCATCCGAGTCTGATTGTAATGGTTGCTGAGCAAGTGAGCGGCCACGGATGGAACGCCAGCCTCCAGCAAAAACTTTACTTCCAAGAGACGCGCGGTTCGGCCGTTTCCGTCCCCAAAC
>JBBTDR010000690.1:0-5099 GCA_038042665.1 Nitrospinota bacterium | reverse complement strand
CCAAGAAGCTCACGCCCGGGGAGCGGCTCCCCTCCGAGCGCGAGCTGGCCACGGCGCTCGGCATCGGCCGCCCCTCGGTGCGGGAGGCCCTGCGCGCGCTCGACAGCACCGGGCTCATCGAGGTGCGCAGCGGCCAGGGGGCCTTCCTCCGCAACCTCAGCCTCGGCCCCTACCTCGCCTCCGTCCGCGAGAGCCTGGCCTTTCTGCTGGACGTGCGGGAGGAGGCCCTGCTCGAGCTCTGGGAGGTGCGCCAGGGGCTGGAGGAGGAGATCGCCCGCCTCGCCGCCCGCCGCCGGGGGGAGCGGGACCTCGAGCGCCTGCGGGGGCTCACCGAGGAGATGGGCCGGAGGCTGGGGGCGCCCGAGGAGGTGGTGCGCTCGGGCATGGCCTTCCACCGGGCGCTGTGCGAGGCGGCGGGCAACGCGGTGCTCCTCACGGTGTGGGAGGCCATCGCGGGCCTCATCGAGAAGAGCCAGCGGCGCATCGTCGGGGTGCCGGGCCAGCCGCGGGAGGCGCTCGATAAGCACGAGGCGCTCCTCGCCGCGGTCGAGGCCGGGGACGCCGAGGGGGCGCGCCGGGCGATGCGCGAGCACATGGAGACCGAGGGGGGGCACCTGCGCGAGGCGCTGGCCTCCGCCCGGCGCAACGGGCGGGAGGCGAAGGAGGAGCGGGCGCCCCGGAGAGCGGCCAGGGCGGTCTGAGGGGAATACAACGATCCCGCGCGGCCCCCCGGGAGGGCGGGCGGGGCGGGGCCATTCATCCAACCAGGAGGATTCTCGCGATGGCGCAGCTCAGCAAGCAGGGCATGCCGCTGGACTTCTTGCAGCGGGAGCATTACCTGTCGCCCCGCCGGGTGTACAGCCAGACGGGCAGCGACTGGCAGCGGCGCGTGGATTTCGACCGGATGCGCAGGGACCGTCTCGACCGCGCGAAGGCGATGATGGAGAAGCACAACCTCGACGCCGTCATCATGTTCAAGGGCGAGAACATCCGCTACACCTGCTCGGTCTTCCAGGGCAACTGGAAGAACAACATCTTCATCCGCTACGCCGTGCTCTGCCGCGGGGCCAAGACCCCGGTGCTCTTCGAGACGGCGGGCTCGGACCTCGAGTGCGCCCGCATCGACGCGCCCTGGCTCGAGGGCAACATCCGCCCGGCCATCACCTGGAAGTGGTCCGAGACGGCCGAGCAGATGATGGTGAACCGCATGACGGACTCCGTCATCGACGTGCTCAAGGAGCAGAAGATCGACTACAAGAAGGGCCGCATCGGCATCGACATCATGGACATCCAGGCCTACAACGCCTTCACCGAGAAGGGCGTGAACCTGGTGAACGCCTGGCCGGCCATGAGCGAGGCCCGCGTCATCAAGACCCCCGAGGAGATCGAGTGCCTCAAGATCAGCTCCACCATCGGGGACACCTGCATGTGGATGATCCGCAACGAGTGGCTCAAGCCCGGCGTGCGCGAGTGCGACATCACCGCCGCCGTGAACGACCTCCTCTACAAGGAGGGCTTCGACTTCGTGTACGATATCATCGTGGCCTCGGGCGGCAACACCAGCCCCTACCGCCGCTGGCACACCGACAAGATGGTCCGGGCCGGGGACCTCATGATCGTGGACATCAACGCCATCGGGCCCGGCGGCTACTTCGTGGACTACGTGCGCTGCTTCAAGTGCGCGGGCGAGTGGACCAAGCGGGAGAAGGCGCTCTACCGCGAGGTGTACGACTCCATGTACGCCGGCATGGCGGAGCTCAAGCCCGGCAAGACCACCAAGGACGTGGCCTCGAAGTTTCCCGTCTACGCCGACGACAAGTACGGCACGGTGACGCTCCAGCAGTTCGCCCACTCGATCGGCCTCGACCTCTATGAGGGCATGTGGATCAGCCGGGCCTACAGCCTCGACTACCCCGTCGAGATCAAGGAGAACATGTACTTCGCCATCGAGACCTTCGCCGGGCACCCCGGCCTGCCGCAGACCGTGCGCCTGGAGGAGAACGTCCTCGTCGGCCCCGACGGCCCCATCGTCTTCACCGGGATGGAGCACTACGACGAGTGCATCAAGGATTCGCCGTACTACGACTTCTCCAACAAGTCGCGCGGCGAGGCCCGCAACGAATAGCCGGGCGTTCCCTCCGGCGGGGCCGGCCGCCCGGCCCCGCCGGGGGGGAGCCCCTTCGTCCCGTTTCAGCAGAGGAGCATGGGCCATGGCAGAGCCCTGGAACACCGACATGTGGTTCACCAGCCCCTGGAACTTCGAGAAGGAGGTCCGCTCGGGCATCCAGTTCGACCCCAAGCCCAAGCTGCACGACGTGAGCCTGCGCGACGGGGAGCAGCAGGCGGGCATCGTCTTCAACAAGGACGACAAGATCCGCATCGCCGAGGCCCTGGCCGAGGTGGGCGTGCACCGCATCGAGGCCGGCATGCCCGTCGTCTCGAAGTCCGACGAGCAGGCCATCCGCGAGATCGTCAAGCGCCTCGAGAAGTCGAACACCCAGGTCTTCAGCTTCGCCCGCTGCATGGCCGACGACGTCAAGCGCTCGGCCGACACCGGCGTCAAGGGCGTCGTCATGGAGGTTCCCAGCTCCACCCACATGATCGAGCGCGCCTACAAGTGGGAGCTCGCCAAGGCCATCGACACCTCGGTCAAGGCGACCCTCGTGGCGAAGGAGAACGGCCTCTACACCGTCTTCTTCCCCATCGACTTCTCCCGGGCGCCCCTGGACTGGGTGCTCGGCCTCCTCAAGAAGGTGGCCGGCGAGGGCCACATGGACGCCCTCGCCATCGTGGACACCTTCGGCGTCCTCGCGCCCCACACCGTGCCCTTCCTCATCCGCAAGATGCGGGAGGCCTTCCCGAAGGCGCCCTTCGAGCCCCACTTCCACGACGACTACGGCATGGGCGTGGCCAACACCCTCATGGCCATGGCCGCGGGCTGCCAGGTGGCCCACACCTCGGTGAGCGGCATCGGCGAGCGGGCGGGCAACTGCGCCTACGAGGAGCTCGTCCTCGCCATGAAGACCATGTACAACGTGGACATGGGCCTCAAGACCGAGAAGTTCACCGAGGTCTCGCGGCTCGTCCAGAAGCTCGCCAAGATCACCATGGCGCCCAATCGCTGCGTCGTCGGCGACAACCTCTACGACATCGAGAGCGGCATCATCGTGAGCTGGCTCCGCAACTGCGAGAAGGAGTTCCCCACCGAGCTCGTGCCCTTCCGCGCGGGCCTCGTGGGCCAGCGGGAGCCCAACCCCGTCATCGGCAAGGGGAGCGGCATCGACTCCGTCAACTGGTTCCTCGACAAGCTGGGCATCCGGGCCACCGAGGAGGAGAAGATGGCGCTGCTCATGGACGTGAAGGAGAAGTCCCTCAAGGAGAAGCGCCTGCTCTCGCTGGATGAGTTCAAGGAGCTGGCGGGGGTCAAGAAGTAGGGGGGAGGTTCTCGTAGGGGCGGTTCGCGAACCGCCCCTACAGGCTCGGAATGATCGTTTTAGGCAAGACCCCGCAGGGGCGGGTCTCAAACCCGCCCCTGCGGACCTATCCCGGAGCGGGGTTTTCGTGCGGGGGCGGGTTTGAGACCCGCCCCCGCATGGATGGAACGCGGCGGGGTGTTTGCGGGGGCGTTCAATCGGACGCCCCTATATTTTTGTGGGGAAGAAGAGGGAACGTTCCTATATTGAATACTGTGCGCCCCGGGCCGGCCCATCCCGAGAGGAGAGAAACCGCCATGCGGATCGCCATCCTGGGGGGGACGGGCAAGGAGGGAGGGGGCCTGGCGCTCCGCTGGGCCCGGAGCGAGGAGATCGTCATCGGCTCGCGCCAGCAGGAGAAGGCCGAGCGGGTCTCCGGCGAGCTGAACGCCAAGCTGGGGGCGGACTTGATCCGGGGGGCCCTGAACCCCGCGGCCGCCGGGGAGGCCGACCTGGCCGTCCTGACCGTCCCCTACGAGTCCCACATCCCCACCCTCTCCACCGTGAAGGACGCCCTCCAGGGCAAGGTCCTCATCGACACCACCGTCCCCCTCGACCCCGGGAAGCCCACCCGGCTCCGCCCCGGCGAGCTCAGCGCCGCCGAGGAGGCCCAGGAGTTCCTGGGGCCCGGGGTCCGCGTGGCGGCCGCCTTCGAGACCGTCTCCTTCACCATCCTGAACGACCTCGCCCAGGAGGTGCACGGGGACGTCCTCGTGTGCAGCGACCACAAGGACGCCATGGAGCAGGCCCTGCGCCTGGTGCGCCTGTGCGGCTTCCGGGCGATCGACGCGGGGGCGCTCCGCAACGCGCGCGTGGTGGAGGCCATGACCCCCATGCTCATCCACATCAACAAGAAATACCGCGTCAAGCACGCGGGCTTCCGCGTGTCGGGACTTGAGGGCGCGGCGGGGGTGTAGGGGCGGGACTCTCGTGCCCGGCTGGTTGAGAGAGGCCGTTGTTCTGTAGGGGCGGTTCGCGAACCGCCCCTACGTTTTGAGGTGATCTGTCATTCCGACCGGAGCGGAGCGAAGGGAGGAATCTGCTGTTCCAGAAGCAGATTCCTCGCTGACGCTCGGAATGACACCGAAAGTGCAAAGTGCAACAGGGCTGTTCCGGCAGCTTCCTGGGAAAGCAGGCTTACTGCCACGCGTTTACCAAGGGGGGAAGGTCAAGCAACTCTCTGCATGTATATGCGTTGACGGCGGGCTATCTTCAAGTGCATTAGCCAGAGGAGGATCGCAGCGCCTAACGTTACGAGATATAAACGAGTGGATAGATCTGACACCACAAAGAGAAGGACAACCACGGCCAGAACAGTCGCCCGGCCAGTCCATCTTTCTAGGGGTTCCTGGGAAGGATGTGGCCTGACCCATTCTGCAACTGTCCGTCTGATCAATCTTTCGAGGGCAGCTTGGACGCGTGCAGGGAGCAAGTGAGAGATCACCGCCAGAGATACGACAAGAACTGTGAGGGGGAAAAGTAGCATGTAAGGAGAAAGAAGCATAAACACAGCGGCAAGGGTATTTTCGAGCGATGTCCAATTCATCTTGGACATAAGAAGGCTCAAGGATATATTACCGGGAGCGGTAAATGATTGACACCTCTCACGAGGCGGCGTAGCGGACA
>JBBTDR010000689.1:0-4017 GCA_038042665.1 Nitrospinota bacterium | reverse complement strand
CGACGGGTGCAAACGCGATGGCGGCGAGGGATGCCCCGATAATAAACCACCCGGTGTGCATGCTTTACTTCTTCGTCTTCCGCAGACTCTCTCGCACGCGTGTGTCTGGGTTGTGAAGCGCCCGCGTCCAGCCGCAGCGTGGCCTGGTTGAACGCGCCCTGGCGCGCGGCGCCCCCGAGCTCGGCCAGGGGCCCCGTGCGCTCCCGGTCTCCTTCGCCGCCGGCGCGAAGGGCCGCTCGGTCTCCATCCAGTTCTACGGCCACTCGGCCTTTCAGGTGATTTCGCCGGGCGGCACGCGGGTTTTCACCGACCCCTTCGGGCCCGGGCTGGGCCTGCCCATCCCCCAGGTGAAGCCCCACGTGATCACGATCGGGCGGGAGCACCCCCACCACAACTCGGCCTGGACCCTCCAGGGAGCGCCCCAGATTTTGCGCGGACTGGGCGACGAGGGCATGGGGTGGGCCGAGGTCCGGAAGACGGTGGGGGACGTGATCATTTACAATGTCCCCGTGACCCAGCGCACCTTCGGCGCGACCACCAAGGGGTCCGCCTTCGTGTTCGAGATGGGGGGGCTCTGCATCGCCCACCTGGGGGACGTCGCCGAGCCCTTCAACCCGTCGCAGCTGCGCCGCCTGGGGAAGGTGCACGTGGCCCTGGTGCCGGTGGATGGAACCTTCACGGTGGATCCGGAGGGCGCCCGCGAGATCGTGCGCCAGCTCAACCCCCACATCGCCATCCCCATGCATTACTGGGACGATGCGGAGCGGCTGGGCCGTTTCACCGCCGGGGCGCAGGAGGTCCGGCGGCACGGGCGCGGTCCCCTGGCCGTGAGCCGGGAGGACCTCCCGCGCCCGACCACGATCGTGATCCTGGGGCATGATCCGAGAGAGTGAAGCGAGGGCCGAGGTGCGGCCCGGGTTCCCCCCGTTGAGGGACGAGGCTCCGATGGCTGAATCCTCCTACAGATTGATACTGGACTTCCTGGGGCGGGTGCTGGAGGGGCGCCTCCGGGTGCGCCGGACGGAGGCGGGCCTCATCGCCGCCCTGGCCCTGCTGGGCGTCCTGCTCCTCGCCCCGGCGGCGGTGGCCCTCCAGCCCCTCTTCGGCTACGCGGCCGTGCTCTACCTCCTGGCGAGCGTCCTGCTCCTGGGCGGGGGCGCCGCCTGGGGCGTCCTGCGGGTGCGCCGGAGCCTCAACCGCCAGAGCCTGGCCCTGGAGATCGAGGCCGAGCGCCCCGACCTGGGCAACAACCTCATCAGCTCCCTCCAGCTCTTCCCCCGCAAGGGGAAGCTCGGCCCGGACGACCCGACCTCGCCCGAGCTCATCGACGCCCTGGTCGAGGAGACGGCGGCCCAGGTGCGCAGGTTCGACCCCGGGGTGTTCGTCCCCCGCGACGCGCCGCGGAGCCTGGGGCGGCTGGCGGGCTGGATGGCGGCGGGCGCCCTGGCCTGCGCCCTGGTGTGGCCGGGCCTCTACCCGAGGGCGGGCTACCTCCTGGCCAACGCCTTCGACCTCATGCCCTCGCGGATCACCCACGTCTTCCTCGCCGCGAGCGCCGGGCGCGTGCTGCCCGGCTCCCCGGTCGCCTTCGAGGTGCGCACCGAGGGGCGCCGGCCGCGCGAGGTGACGCTCGATGTCGCCCCCGCCGCGGGCGGAGCGGCCCCCGGCCGCCTGGCGATGGAGAAGGCGGGGGAGGACCTCTACCGCGCCACCTGGGCGGGAGGGGAGCGCGACGTGCGCGTGACGGCCTGGGCCGGGCGCTTCCCCTCGGCCCCGGTCGAGGTCAAGGTGGTCCAGCCTCCCCAGGTGACGGGCATCGAGGTGGTCTACTTCCCGCCCGAGTACACCGGGCTCCCGCCCAGCCGGGGGGAGGACGAGGGCCACATCCGCGCCTACCTGGGCTCGACCGTCCACGTCCGGCTCCGGGCCGACCGGCCCCTCGCCGAGGCCATGCTCGCCATGGCGGACGGCTGGCGCGCGCCCCTCAAGCAGGCCGGTGACGGGGCGCTCGAGGGGGTGCTCCTCCTCGCCGGGCCGGGTTCCTACCAGGTGCGCTTGAAGGATACCTTCGGCTTCGCCAACATCGCTCCCCCGCGCTACCGGATCGACATCATCCCGGACACCGTGCCCCAGGTGGAGGTGCCCCAGCCGGGCAAGGACCTCATCGCGGAAGCGGACGAGCAGGTGAACGTCCTGTTCCGCGCCTCGGACGACTTCGGGGTGAGGAGCGTCTCCCTCGAGGTGCGGGTGGGAGGCGGGCCGCTCCGCCACCTCCGCGTGTGGGGCGGCGAGGCCCCGCAGAAGGCGGTGGAGGGGAGCCACCTCTTCGATCTCCGCGCCCTGGGCCTCAGGCCCGGCGCCGCCCTCACCTACCGCTTCGTGGCCGAGGACACCGACACCGTCAGCGGCCCCAAGAAGGGCTACAGCCCCCTCTACACCATCCGCATCCGCGACCGCGAGGCCGCGATCGCCAAGCTGGACGAGGACCTGGGCAAGATCTCCTCCCAGATCCTCGACCTCCTCGGCGACTACCTGGAGAAGGGCGCCCGCGGGGAGCGGGAGGAGGAGGAGAAGAAGGCCCCCTCGCGCGAAGCCCGCCCGGACGGGCGGGCCCCCGGCTCGAGGGAGCAAGAGGCCAGGCGGGCCCCCGCCGCTCCGCGTCGGGAGCAGGCGCGCCCGCCCGTCCAGGGCCCCGGCTCCACCATGACCCGCAAGGCCGAGCGCATCCTGGAGGACATTCAGAAGGCGCGGGCCTCCCTCCGGCCCCAGAACCCCCGGGAGTCCCTGGCGAGCATGGACCTGGACTCCCTCCAGAGGCAGTTGCGCGACGCCCTGGACCGCTACCTGCGGCCCGCCGAGCAGCCGGCCGGCGGGGAGGACGCCCAGCAGCGCATGAGGGAGGAGGACCTCGCCTCCCGCCAGGAGGAGGCCACCGAGACCCTCGAGCGGCTGGCCTCGATGGGCGAGGACATCCAGCGCAACGTCCGCATGGACAGGGTGGGGCGGTCGGCGGACTCCCTCCTCCAGCGCCAGCGGGGCCTCGAGCGGGCCCTGGAGCAGATGCGGCGCGAGGGCGGGGTGAACAAGGAGGCCATGCAGCGCATCGAGCGGGAGCTCGCCGAGCTCCAGCGCGAGATGAGCAAGCTCATGCAGGAGCTCGCCGGCCTGGCCCAGCGCATGCCTGCCGAGTTCATGAACCAGAGCGGCATGCGGAACCTCCCCATGCGCGACATGATGCGGGGCTTCGACCGCATCCGCGAGATGCTGCGCCAGGGGAACACGCGGGGGGCGCTCGAGGCCCTCCGCCAGATGATGGACCAGATGCAGCGCATGCGCGCCGCCCTGCGCGGCATGCAGCAGCAGCAGATGATGGCCCAGCGCGGGGGCAACCCCATGCGGGGCCAGCAGAACGAGCTCGCCGCCATCGTCCAGGAGCAGCAGGCCATCCTCGGCGAGACGGTGAGCCTCCTCGACAACGCGGTGGACCGCCTCAAGAAGGGGGCCTCCCCGCGCCTCAAGGGCCTCGCCGAGCGGCTCGCCCGCGAGCACAAGGAGGAGCAGAGCCTCGCCGGGAAGGCGGGCGGCGCCCTCTGCGTCCAGGGCAAGGCCAAGCCCGCGCGGGCCGCCGCCCCGACCCCCAAGCCCGAGAGCCCGAAGCCCGAGGGCGAGAAGGTGGAGAGCGAGAAGCCCGGGGACGAGAAGGCCGAGGGCGGGAGACCGGAAACCCCCGAAGAGGCGCAGGCGAAGGCGGCCGAGCAGGCCCGCCGGGCCCGCCAGCAGGCCATCGAGGAGATGGAGTCCCTGGTCCAGCGCGGGGACTGGGGCGCGGTGTACCACCAGATGAAGGAGTGGTGGACCGCCTTCCGGGGCCAGGACTGCGCCGAGGATGAGACGGCCACCGCCCGCAAGGAGAAGTGGGAGGAGGCCCGCAAACAGCTCGAGGACCTCCTCCAGGGCGCCGAGCGGGGCTCCTCCGCCGAGGAGCGGACGGGCCTCGCGGGCTTGAAGAGCCGCCAG
>JBBTDR010000688.1:0-7117 GCA_038042665.1 Nitrospinota bacterium | reverse complement strand
GAGCAGGTGACCGTCCCCACGGCGGCGGCCATCGCGAACGCCGTGTTCGACGCGACGGGGGTGCGCTTCCGCAGGCTCCCCATCGGCCCCGACCGGGTGGCGCTGGCGCTGGCGAAGAACGGGGGAACGCTGAGAGAGAAAGACATGTAGGGGCGACCGGCCGGTCGCCCCTACGGAATGCCATTCGCCTTCGCGCCCCTGACAATCGGTAGGGGCAGGCCCCCCCGCCCCGCGCGGCCTGCCGCGCGGGGGCCCCAAATTCGATGCCTGCCCCAGGGCGGCCGCGGGGGGCCGCCCCTACAAGCCATCCTGCCCGGCCCGGAAGACGGGGCCAAGGGCCGGCTCAGCCGATCCCGAGGTGGGTGTGCTTGATCTCCTCGTTCGCCCAGAGGGCCTCGGGCGAGAGGTCGAAGACGACTTTCCCCTTCGTGATGATGTTCACCCGGTCCACCACCTTCAGGGCGAAGGGGGTGTTCTGCTCGACGAGCAGGATGGAGAGCCCCTCGCTCTTGAGCTTGCGGATGGCGTCGCCCAGGTGCTGGATGATGAGGGGGGCGAGGCCCTCGGAGGGCTCGTCCAGGATGAGGCAGGCGGGGTTGGTCATGAGCGCCCGGGCGATGGCGAGCATCTGCTGCTCGCCGCCCGAGAGGGAGCCCGCCCGCTGGGTGTGGCGCTCGCCCAGGCGGGGGAAGAGCTCGTAGACGGCGTCGTGGTCCCAGCGGCTCTTGCCGTCCCGCTTCTGGTGGGCCACCAGCAGGTTCTCGCGCACGGAGAGGGTGGGGAACACGCGCCGGCCCTGGGGGCAGAGGCCGATCCCCATGTTGCAGGTCTGGAAGCTGGGGGCGAGGGTGATGTCCTGGCCCCGGAAGAAGATCTTGCCCTCGCGGGGGGGTGTGAAGCCCATGATGGAGTTGATGAGGGTGGTTTTCCCCATGCCGTTGCGGCCGAGGACGCCGAGCGCCTCCCCCTCGCGGACCTCGAGGCTCAGGCCGTGGAGGATGTAGGAGTCGCCGTAGTAGGTGTGGATGTCCTGGACGGATAGCAGCGCGGCCACGGCCTCAGCCCTTCCCCAGATAGATTTCCTTGACCTGCGAATCGTTGCGCACCTGGTCGCTCGGCCCCTCGAGGAGCACCTTGCCGTAGTGGAGGACGGTGATGTGGGACACCACGCCGAAGAGGACGTCGAGGTCGTGCTCGATGATGAGGATGGAGAGGTCCTTGTCCAGCGAGTTGAGGAACTGGGCCATCTCGCGCGACTCGCCCGTGGCGAGGCCGGCGGAGGGCTCATCCAGCAGGAGCACCTTGGGGTCGCTGGCCAGGCCGAGGATGACCTCGAGCTGGCGCTGCTCGCCGTGGGAGAGGTTGCGCACCTGCTGGTTCTTCACGTGCCAGAAGTTCGCCTCGGTCAGGAGCTTCTCCGCCTTCTCGTACACGTCCTTGTAGCCGGTGAGGGGCCGGAACATCACAAACTTCATGGGGCGCAGGCCCTGGACCGCGAGCAGGACGTTGTCGAGCACCGTCAGCTTGGGGAAGAGGCTCGTGATCTGGTAGGTCCGGGCCATCCCCAGGGCCGTCCGCTTGTGGGTGGGCCAGCGGGTCACGTCGTGGCCGAAGAGGGTGACGCGGCCCGAGGTGATGGGCAGCGCCCCCGTGATGAGGTTGAAGAGGGTGGTCTTGCCCGCTCCGTTCGGCCCCAGGATCCCGTGCCGGTCGCCCGCGGTCAGGCGCAGGTTCACGTCCTCGACGGCGTGTAGGCCGCCGAACTGCTTCGAGACGCCCTCGAGCACCAGGCGGGGCTGCGCCTCAGCCACTGGAGCCGCTCCCTTCAGATGATGCGGACAAGGAACCGCCGCCCGGAGGAGGAGCCTTCCGGGCGGCGGGGTGTGGCTATACGCTTACTGCCCGCAGAACTTGCAGGGCGGGAAGTCCTTGTCGTACACGGGGCTCTTCAGGAACTCCTCCGGCTTGTACGTCCAGAACTGGCTCACCGCCGGGTAGGTGCGGATCACGATGTTCCAGAGCGAGTTGGCCTTGACGCCCAGGTTGTTGCGGTCGCCGGGGACGCGCTCGATCTTGCGGACGTAGCAGTTCTGCACGGGGTTGGCTTTCTCGTCGAGGTAAACCGGGCCGCGGGTGGCGTCCACGCGGATCTGCTTCATCTCGCGGATGAAGTCCAAGGTCTTGTCGGGGTTGTAGTTGACGCGCTTGAGCGCCTCGTGGACGAAGAAGGCGGCGGTGTAGGAGTTCTCGGTGTAGTAGGAGGCCATCTTCCCGTAGCGCTGCTGGAACTCCTTCACGAAGGCGTGGTTCTTCGGGGTGTCCAGGGCCGCGCTGTAGTGGGAGGCCGTGACGTAGCCGAGGACCTCGTCCCCCATGTTGGGGAGGATGAACTCGTCCGCGCTCGTCGTGCCGCCGAGGAGGGGCATGGTGAAGCCGGCCGCCTTGAACTGCTTGGGGAAGGCGAGGGACATGGGGCCGACCATGAGGGTGTAGACGGCGTCCGCGTTCCGGGGGATGAGGGGCAGGTAGGGGCCGTAGTCCACGGCGAACAGCCTGGGCCAGACCTTGGCGACGACCTTGCCGCCCTTGTCCTCGAAGCCGCGCTGGAAGCCGCCCACCGACTCGTAGCCGAAGGCGTAGTCGGCGCCCACGGTGGCGACGCGCCGGTAGCCCTGCTCATAGGCCCAGTCGCCGAGGGCGTGCTGGCACTGGCCGCTGGCGAAGCTCAGGCGGACGAAGTACTTGTAATCCTTGCGCTGGGTCATGTCCTCGCCCGCCGGGGCCGGCGAGATGTAGGGGACCTTGAACTGTTCCGCCACCGGCGCCAGGGCGTAGCCCGTGGGCGCCAGGAGGCCGCCCAGGAACATGTGCACCTTGTCGCGCTGGATGAGCTTCTGCGCCTTGGCCACCGCGAGGGCCGGCTTGGCCTCCTTGTCCTCCAGGATGAACTTCACCTTCAGGGGTCCCATCTGGTGCTTGACTTGCTCCAGGTACATGAGGAAGCCGTTGCTCATGTCCTTGCCGATCTGGGCGTTGGGGCCCGTCATCGGCGCGATGTAGCCGATGCGGACCTCCCTGGGCGCGGCCGCCTGCGCGTAGTAGGCGTAGGCGCCGAACGCGAGGCCGACCGCTGCGAGTAAGACGAGCCATTTCGCTTTCATGGTCATTCCTCCCGTAGTAGAAATGGTGAGCCCTCGCGCGCGGCTCTGCTTCGCGCATGGGCGGCTCTGGTCCTTTCGGCGAGGGGCTTCATGTGCTGGCTTCTCCCGGCTGCTTCTGGAGCTGGGGGGCGGCCGCATCTTCCCCCTGCCCCTTCCACTGGGCCAGCAGGGCCTCGATCCGGCCGAGGATGCCCTCCCGGGCATACAGCACGGTAACAATGTAGGTCGTGCCCAGGATTATGTACCACCGCTCGATGTAGATGCTCACCCAGTAGCGCAGGAAAGTGATGACAAACGCGCCAAAGACGGGACCCACCAGGGTGGCCGGCCCGCCCAGGGCGACCATCAGCAGGCCCTCCACCGAGGTGACGAGCTCCACGTCGGAGGGGCCGATGAAGCGGTTCTGGAGCGTCCACAGCGTCCCCGAGATCCCCGCGAAGGTGCCCGAGATGACGAAGGCCAGGTACTTGTGGAGCCAGGTGTTGTAGCCCAGCATTTTCATCCGGGCCTCGTGCTCCCGGATTCCCACCAGGCTCTTGCCGAAGGGGCTGCGCACCAAGACGTAGAGGATCCCCAGGACCGCCATGAAGACCCCGAAGGTGAAGAAGAAGAACGCCACCTCCCCGTCGATGGAGATGCCCATGAGGGGCGGCCGCGGGACGCCCGGGATGCCGTTGTCCCCGCCGGTCAACGTGTGCCAGCGGTAGGCCAGGCCCCAGACCACCATCGAGAAGGAGAGGGTGATCATCAGGAAGTACACCCCCACGGCCTGGATGGCCAGGAAGCCCAGGAAGGCGGCCAGCAGCAACGAGAGGCCCAGCGCCGCCCCGAACAAGGTGAAGATGCTCACCCCAGGCACCTTGGTGGCGAGGATGGCGGCCGAGTAGGCCCCGAAGGCGAAGTAGACTCCATGCCCCATGGAGCGGAGCCCGGTGTAGCCCATCAGGATGTCCAGGCTGACCGCCATGATCGCGAAGATGAACGAACGCGTGATGACGGTCTGGAGGTAGTCGTCGAGGAAGGGGGTGACGACCGCCACGGCGGCCAGCGCGACGAGCGCCCACTTCATCCGCCTCTGCTCGATGAAGGAGCTTGACCTCACGTCTGGCTTCTCCCGAAGAGGCCCGTGGGCTTGACGGCGAGGATGAGGGCCATCGGAGCGAACAGGGCGAAGTAGGAAAGCTCGGGGAAGAGCGCCGTGCCGAAGTTGTCCATGAAGCCCACCACGATGCTCCCGACGACCGCGCCGGTCAGGCTCCCCAGCCCCCCGATGATGACCACCGCGAAGGCGTAGGGGAGCACCTGGAAGTCGATGCCGGGCGAGACCCCAAGGAAGGAGCCTCCCACCACCCCCCCCATGGCCGAGAGGAACACCCCCAGGCCGTAGATGCTCATCTGGACGAGGTTGGTGTTGATGCCGATCCCGCGGGCCATCTGGGGGTCGTCCACCGTGGCGCGCACGATGGCCCCGGCCCGGGTCCGCTCGATGGCGAAGTAGAGAATGGCCCACACCAGGGCCGCCGCGAGGATCATGAAGGCCCGGTACCGGGGGAAGGAGATGCCGCCGATGACCGTGCTGTCGTCCAGCGGCCAGGGGCGGTGGAGCATGTAGTTGTCCCCCGTCCAGATGAGGATGTTGGTGTCGAAGAAGATGAAGGCGAAGCCGATGGTGACGAGCACCTGGGCCACGGTGTCCTGCCCGAGGCGGCGCAGGAAATAGCGCTCGATGAATACGGCGACCGCAGCCACGACGCCGCCACCCACCACCATCGCCACCGGCAGGGTCCAGAGGGCGGTCCCCAGGACGCGGTAGACGGAGAGGGCGATGTACCCCCCCAGCAGGAAGAAGGCCGCGTGGGCGAGGTTCACGATCCGCATGACGCCGAAGATGATCGAAAGCCCGCTCGCCAGCAGGAACAGCAGCGCCGCGTAGGAGAGGCTGTTGTAGCTGAGCTCGATGAAGTTGTTCAGGCTGAATACGCCCATTCCGCTTTTATCCGATCCGCTGAGATTCGCGCCGTAGAGACCCGAAACGTACCCTGCCACCCGCTGGGAAGCGCCATGGCATTTGCCCAGGGGAAGGCTCGAATTCCCGAACAATCCGGAGGGCCCACTTAAGAGGGTTGTTTTGTCTCATCTTTCCCCGGTTTGGTCAAGGGGCAATATGGTTTTGCGGGGGCTCCCTTGATCCCTCTCTCCGGGACGGGTTATGGATTGCCGTAACCGGATTTTCGTCCGGCGGGCGTCGGCGGCTCGGCTCGATGCGCCGCGGGGTGAAAGGGGTGGCGTGTGGATCGTGGACGGGTGGTTGAGACGGTGTTCCGGAATGCCCGGGTGACGCCTGAGGGGCCGCTGGCCGACCTGGCGGTGGGCGAAGGGAAGTTCCTCCGCGTGGCGCCCGCCGCCCCCGCTCCCCCCGGGCCCGGGGAGGTGGACCTCGAGGGCCGGGTGGTGCTCCCCGGCTTCATCGAGAGCCACATCCACCTGGACAAGGCTTTCTTGGAGGAGCGCCGCCCCAACCTCTCGGGCACCCTCCCGGACGCCATCGCCATCACCCTCGAGCTCAAGCGCGCCGTCACCCAGGCGGACATCCGCGGGCGCGCCGAGCGCGCCCTCCGGCTCCTCCTCCGGCACGGGACCACCCGCGCCCGCGTCCAGGTGGAAGTGGACCCCATCGTCCGCCTCCGGGGGATGGAGGCCGCCCTCGAGCTCAAGGAGGCCTACCGGGGGACGTTCGACCTCCAGCTCGTCGTCTTCCCCCAGGAAGGCATCGAGCGGCAGCCGGGCACCGAGGACCTCATGCGCGAGGCCATGCGCATGGGCGGGGACGCCGTGGGCGGGGTGCCCTACAACGACCTCGACGCCGAGCGCCACCTGGACATCGTCTTCCGCATGGCCGGGGCGTTCGGCAAGGGGGTGGACCTCCACCTCGACTTCTCCGACAGCCCCGGCGACCGCCGCATCGAATCCGTCGTCCGGCGCACCCGGGCCGCCGGCCTCCAAGGGAAAGTGGCCGTGGGCCACCTCACCTCCCTGGGGAGCATGGACGACGCGACGGGCGCCCGCATCGTGGAGCTGATCGCCGGGGCGGGCATCCACGTCCTCCCCCTCCCGGCCACCGACCTCTTCCTCTGCGGGCGGGGCCCCGCGCCCCCGCGCCACCGGAGCCTCACCCGGGTGAAGGAGCTGCTGCGGGCGGGGGTCAACGTCTCCATCGCCTCCAACAACATCCGCAACGCCTTCACCCCCTCGGGGCGGGGCGACCTCCTCGAGATCGGCCTCCTCCTCGCCTGCGTGGCCCACATGAGCGGGGCCTCCGAGCGCGTCCTCATCCCCCCCATGTTCACCGTCAACGCCGCCAAGGTGCTCGGGGTGGAGGACCGCTACGGCCTCGCCCCCGGCAAGGACGCCGACTTCGTCGTCCTCGACACCTTCAGCTACAACGACATCGTGATCGACCAGCCCGAGAAGCGCTACGTCGTGAAGGGGGGCCGGGTGGTGGTCGAGAACCTCCGGGAGACAAGGTGGGCGGGGGAATATGGATCATCGGCGGGGGTCCGTCCGTAGGGGCGAGGCATGCCTCGCCCCTACAAATGAAATTGGCATCGTGGGGGTTGGTCCGTAGGGGCGAATCTCGTATTCGCCCCTTTCATCTCAGCCCGCATCCCCGGAGGGCGAACACAAGGTTCGCCCCTACACCCCCTCACCCCAGCCCTCTCTCGAGGGGAGAGGGGGAAAATTCTCGTTTCGCGGGTTCCCCCGGCCCGCAGGTGCCGGAACCTGCGGGAATTTGATGCATGCGCGGAGGGGCCCGGGGGGCGTATCTTCCCGGCCGGGCGGGTGATCCGCCCCCGGCGGTTGCGGGGAACATCCCCCTCCCTCCGGGAGGGGGTGGCGGTGCCCGTCACCGCCTGGGGGGAGGGAAGGTTTTGGCGCGGGGGCCCCCCCCCCCCCCC
>JBBTDR010000687.1:0-4111 GCA_038042665.1 Nitrospinota bacterium | reverse complement strand
GGCCTCAGCCCATCCGCGCCATCTCCTCCCGCGAGAACGAGGGCGCGGCGCGCGGGGCGTCCGCCGCGCCGGGCTCCTCGGCCCGCCGGGCCAGGCTCATGATGTAGGGATCGACGGCGTCCCGGAGCCAATCCCCCAGCAGGTTGAGGCCGAAGATGGTGACCATGATGGCCAGCCCGGGGAACAGGGCCAGCCAGGGGGTGAAGAGCATGCTCTCCACCCCCTCCTTCAGCATGGTGCCCCAGGCCGGGGTCGGGGGCTGGACCCCCAGGCCGAGGAAGCTGAGGGAGGCCTCGATGCGGATGGCGATGCCCACCCAGAGGGCGGCCATCACCATCACCGGCCCGAGGATGGAGGGCAGGACGTGGCGGAAGAAGACCCTCCCCTTCCCCGCCCCGAGGGCGACGGCGCTCTGGACGAACTCCTGCTCCCGGATGGCGAGGGTGGGCCCCCGGGCGTAGCGGACGAACTTGGGCAGCATGGCGGCCGAGACCGCGGCCACCACGTTCGTGAAGCGGTTGCCCAGGGCGACGATGACGATCACCCCCAGGATGAGGGTGGGGAACGCGAGCAGGATGTCGGTCGCGCGGACGACGAAGCGGTCGGCCCTCCCCCCCTCGAGCGCCGCGAGGGCGCCGATCAGGGTGCCGAGGGTGCCCCCGAAGAGGACGGAGGCGAAGCCGATGAAGAGGGAGACCCGCGAGCCGTGCACCACGCGGGCGAGGGTGTCCCGCCCGTAGATGTCGAGCCCGAACGGGTGGGCCCAGGTCGGGGGGGCGTAGGCGTCGGCGATGCTCTGGAGGTTGGGGTCGGCCGGGATCAGGGCCGGCCCGAAAAAGGCGAGCAGGATGAGGGCGGCGGTGAGGGTGAAGCCCACCACCCCGCTCCGGCTGCCCCGGAAGAAATGCCCCAGGCCCATCAATTCCCCCCCTTCCCCAGCGACACGCGCGGGTCAATGAGGGTGTAGAGCAGGTCCACGGTGAGGTTCACGAACACCACGATGACCGAATAGACCAGGATGACGCCTTGGATCATGTTGTAGTCCCGCGACGCCACCCCGCCGATCAGGAGCTTCCCCAGCCCCGGGCGGTTGAAGATGATCTCGATGACGATCGTCCCCCCGAGCGCCACCGTCATCCCGGTCGCGGCCACCGTGGCCACCGGGATGAGGGCGTTGCGCAGGGCGTGGAGGAAGAACACCCGCCAGGCCGGCAAGCCCTTGCTGCGCGCGGCCTGGATGTAGGGGGCGTTCAGCACGTCCAGCATCGAGGCCCGGGTCACCCGCATGATGGGGGCCGACTGGACGAAGCCGATGGAGAGGGCGGGCAGGAAGACGTTGTAGAGCCGGCTCAGCGGGCTCGACATGTCGATCTGGCCCACCGTCGGAAACCACCCCAGCCCGATCGAGAAGACGAGGAGCAGGAGCACCGAGAGGCAGAAGTCGGGGATGGAGATCCCCCCCAGGGCGGCGGCCCCGCCCGCGAAGTCCCACACGCTGTCCCGCCGGAGCGCCATCATCACCCCGAGGGGGATGCCGACGACGACGCCGAGGGAGAGCGAGGCGAAGGCGAGGTCGAGGGTGTAGGGCAGGAAGGAGAGGATCACCCCCGCCACCGGCTGCTCGAGCTGGTAGGACTTGCCCAGGTCCAGGAGGGCCGCCCCCTTGAGGTAGCGCCAGAACTGGGTCAGGAGGGGCTGGTCCAGGCCGTTCAGGGCGCGGAAGTTGCGCAACTGCTCCTCGCTCGCCTGGTCGCCCAGCAGGGCGATGGCGGGGTCGCCGGGCAGGATGTGCAGGCCCAAGAAGATGAGCACCAGCACCCAGAACAGGGTGGGCACGGCGGCCAGCGCCCGGCGGAGGAGGTAGGCCAGCATCATCGCGGGGGCTCTCCGCCGCCGTCCATGGCCCGCTCGTCCAGCTCCAGCACATGGATGCCCATGTTCCGGTTGGCGAGGTAGACCATCCCCCGGTCCCACTCCACGTACACGTCCTCCGAGCGCACGGCCAGGCCCGGCTTCGGGTCCGGCGGGATGAAGTAGGCGATCTCCTCGGGCCGGAAGGGGTTACGGATGTCGAACACCCGGAGCCCCGCGTTGAAGTAGGTCATGAAGACCATGTCGTCCCGCCGGGGGCCCGGCTCGCTCATGTGCTGGATGTTGTGGGGCCCGAAGCGCCCGCCCTTCTCGCAGAAGGTGGCGTAGGGGAGGCCCTTCGGGGGCCTGGGCACCGGGAAGGTGGAGATGGAGACCGGGTTCCAGTCGCAGCGGATGTCGGCGATCCAGCCGAGCGGCTGGGTCTCGTTGCAGTTCTCGGCGATGGCCTCCTGGGTGAGGATGGCGAGCTTGCGGCCGGGCATCGGGAAGGCCGTGTGGCAGGGGATGCCCCCGTCGAAGGGGGGGGCGAGGCGCAGCCGGCCGAGCACCTTGGGCCGGGTGGGGTCGGCCATGTCCAGGACGAGCATCCCGGCCGCCCCCCAGGAGGCGTAGCCCCGGTCCCCCAGCACATAGACGGGCCCGTGGAGCCCCTCGCGCTCGCTCATCTTCTTGGGGTCCCACCCGCGCTCCTCCCCGTCCTTCTGCCCGGGCAGCCAGAAGCGCCCCGCCTCGAAGGGCTTCTGGGGGTTGGCCATGTCGAGGATGACGAGGATGTGGCCCGCGTAGCCCTCGGTCTCGGCGGTGAGGTAGGCGTAGCGCCCCCCGTCGTAGTAGTTGCGGTGGCAGCCCCGGCCCGGGATGTGGTGGTAGGCGATCTCGCGGGGGCGGCGCGGGTCCGAGACGTCGTAGAGGGTCACCCCCGCGCGCTCGGCCGGGCGGTCGTCCGACCAGTCGGGGAGCCCGGGGTGGCGCCGGTGGGGCGGCACCGGGGGCGGCACGTCCTCCGAGACGAGGAGGAGGTCCCCCGCCTGCTGGATGTTCGAGCGCGAGACCTTGTGCGGCGAGGGCAGGTTGCCCACGTACTGGGGCCGGCGCGGGTCGGTCACGTCCAGGATGTGCACCCCCCGGTACCACAGGCAGCCCGCGTACATGTAGCGGCGCCCCCCCTTGATCTGGATCTGCATCTTGAGGGCGCCGCCGTACATGTCGGACTCGGGCGCCAGGTCAATGTGGGCGATCTGGCGCAGGTTCCAGGCCGCGGCCGTGCGCGTCATGAACAAGGCGGGGCCTCTCCCGTCTCCCCCCGGCATCGGATGTCTCCTTTCTGGCTGAATCGGGATGAACCCAAGGCGGCCCCCCCGCCGCCGGAGAATGGCTCGCCGGCTTCCCCTACCTCGGGATGACGGGCGCGAGGAGGTAGGAGCCCTCCTTCCCCTCCAGCACGGTGTTGTCCGCCGGCAGGTGCAGCGACTCATGGTAGCTGAGGCTCTCGGCGAAGGGGAAGGCGCTCGAGAGCTCGAGCCGCACCCGGTGGCCGGGCTGGAAGACGTTGCAGGTCGGGCAGAGCTCGATCGCGTAGGCCTCCTCCTTGCCAGGCGCGAGGGGCGCCGCCCGGGTGTGGGGGTGCCAGGGCCGCCCCGGCTTGGAGAGCTTCGCGTCGAGCTCCCGGTGGGAAGCGCGCAGCCAGCCCTTGGTGAGGGTGCGGCAGGAGCCGTCCGGGGCCTCGTCCTGGAGGTGCGCCATCCAGTCCGTGTCCTCGGCCGTGGAGCGGGCCGCGAGGTGGAGGGCGAGGGGCCCCGTGAGCTCCAGGGGCTGGGCCACCGGCTCGGAGCGGTAGACCAGGCGCGGGTTGCCCAGCCGCCACTCCCGGGTGAAGGGCCGGTAGGGGTAGGTGCGCTCCCCTCCCCCGCCCGGCGCTTCCGAGAGCGTCCCCTGGGGGCCTCCCCCCGGCCCGCCGAGGTAGAGCTTGGTGAACTTCGTGCGCGCGAGCGGCCAGTCGGGCTCGCCCCGCCAGTGGTCCTCCCCCTGGATCCAGAGCTGGATGGGCGGGCCCTCCATGACCCCGGTGTCCATCCCCTTGAGCCAGTGGTCGTACCAGCGCAGGGCCTCCTCGTGGTAGGCGCCGAAGGGCCGCCAGGGCTGGGGCCGGGGGCCGATGAGCATCCGCTTGGGGATCTTGCCCGTCCCCTCCCACCCGGCGAAGGCCCCGGGCAGGTGGAGCCACCAGAAGGACCAGTCG
>JBBTDR010000686.1:0-1101 GCA_038042665.1 Nitrospinota bacterium | reverse complement strand
CTTCGCTTCCTGGCGGACGAGAAGCGAGCGCTAGCTGGCGGACCATCCTCGATGACCAAGGAGGGGCGAATGATGAAGCGATGCGCACTCTGGACGGCGGCCGCCTTCCTGGCGGCCCTCCTCGGCCCGGCCTCCCCGCCCGCCTGGGCCGCCGACAAGATCGTGGTGGGCATGCCGGTGAGGCCGCCCAACGTGATCCATTTGCCGGTGCTCTACGCGCTGGACAAGGGGATTTACGAGAAGAACGGGATCGAGGTGGAGGTCAAGTATTTCGGCGGGGGCGTGGCCGCCCAGCGGGCGGTGGTGAGCGCCCAGAGCGGCCTGGACGCCGGCTGGATCCCCGGTTCCCTGGCCCTGATCGGCATCGCCGGCGGCAGCGGGCAGAAGCTCTTCCACTCCTTCGGCCACCTGAACGAGGCGCAGGCGGCGGCCGCGCCCGACATTGACACCCCGGCCAAGCTCAAGGGCCGCACGGTCGGCATCGAGGGGCGGGGGGGCTACAGCCACCTGGGCATCCTGCGGGTGCTGGAGATGGCCGGCCTGAAGGACGCGGACGTGAACTACATCGTGACGGCCCCCCCCGCGCGGGTGCCCTACCTCGTCGAGGGGAAGGCGGACGCCGTGGTCATCCACGTCGAGCAGGTCCTCATGGCGAGGCTCCAGAAGCCGGACATCAAGGTCATCGCCAACCTGTGGAAGGCCGACCCCCTGCAGCTCTACGCCGCCATGACGGCTTCCGAGGAGAAGCTCAAGAGCCGGAAGAACGCCTTCGCCGCCTTCGCGGCGAGCCTGATGGAGGCGACGCGGTCGATCTACAAGGACAAGGCGGGCCTCCGGCAGACGGCCATCAAGCACTCCTTCCCGACGTTCAAGACGAATCCGGAGATATTCGACCAGACGTACGACGTGTTCGTGAAGGAGAGGCTCTGGACCGTCAACAACGGCTTGCCCCGCAAGGTGATCGACGCGACGAACCAGCTCAACGTGGACATGAAGAAGTACAAGGAGGGTCCCCCCGCCTACGAGAAGGTCATGGCCCTCGACGTGATGGAGGCCGCCCTGAAGAAGGTGGGGGAGGTCGAGCCCTTCGAGAGGTAGGAT
>JBBTDR010000685.1:0-6297 GCA_038042665.1 Nitrospinota bacterium | reverse complement strand
CCGCAGCTGACGCGGCGGCGACCCTCCCCCGAAGGGGGAGGGAGTAAACCGTGGAGGGCCAAGGTGAAAGTTCTGATCATTTCCGGGAGGTTCCGGCGGAAAATCATCGCGCCCCGGCGGGGGGCGCGGGGTGTCCTCACTTTTCACCGGGATTCGAGCCGAAAAAATCACGGCGTCCTGCCCGGGCAGGGACGGGAGGGTGGAGGTGGGAGAATTTTCGTTTCCCGCCGGGTTGCGGACAGTTGCCGATAGTTGCGGGTACTTCCCCAATTTACTGCGGACCGCCTTGCGCGCCTCCTCCCCCGCCCCTAGAATCATGCCCCCGCCGGATGGGTGGGGAGATGCGGGAATTTCGTAGGATTTCCAAGGAGAAACGATGAGCGTGCGGGTGCGCTTCGCCCCCTCGAACACGGGCCACCTCCACATCGGGGGGGCGCGGACGGCCTTGTTCAACTGGTTCTTCGCCCGCCACCACGGGGGGACGGCCATCCTCCGGGTGGAGGACACCGACCGGGAGCGCTCGACGGAGGAGTATTACGAGGCCATCCTCCAGGCCTTCGACTGGCTCGATATCGGGTGGGACGAGGGGCCCTACCGCCAGACCCGCCGGATGGAGCTCTACAAGGCGGCGGCGGAGAGGCTCCTCGCCTCGGGGGCGGCCTACCGCTGCACCTGCACGCCGGAAGAAGTCGAGGCCATGCGGGAGCGCGCCCGGGCCGCGGGGAAGACCCCGCGCTACGACGGCGCCTGCCGCAACGGCCCCACCAAGCCGGGCGCGCCCTTCTGCGTGCGCCTGCTCGCCCCGGACGAGGGGGAGACCGAGGTGGAGGACCTGCTGGCCGGCCCCGTGCGCTTCCCGAACGCGGAGATCGACGACATGGTCATCCTCCGCACGGACGGCACCCCCACCTACAACTTCTGCGTGGCGGTGGACGACGTGGAGATGAAGATCACCCACGTCATCCGGGGGAACGACCACCTCTCCAACACCCCGAAGCAGGTGCTGGTCTACCGGGCGCTCGGGGAGGCGCCGCCCAAGTTCGCCCACATCTCGATGATCCTGGGCACCGACAAGAAGCGCCTCTCCAAGCGCCACGGGGCGACGAGCGTGCTCGAGTACAAGAAGCTCGGCTACCTGCCCGAGGCCCTCATCAACTACCTCGTGCGGCTGGGCTGGAGCCGGGGCGACCAGGAAATTTTCACGCGCGAGGAGATCATCCGGCACTTCACCCTGGAGAGCCTCAACCGCTCGGCCGCGGTCTTCAACCCCGAGAAGCTCCTGTGGCTCGGCCAGGAGTACATCAAGGGGGCCGAGGGCGGGCGCCTCCTCCGTCTCCTGGAGGAGGGCCTGCGGGAGCGCGGGCTCGACCCGGAGGCGCTGCCCCGCGAGGCGCGGCTGGGGGTGGTGGAGGAGCTGCGCAGCCGCTCCCGCACCCTGGGGGAGATGGCCGAGGGGGCGCGCTTCTTCTTCGCCCCCGCGGTCGAGATCGACCCCAAGGCCGCCGAGAAGTTCCTCACGCCCGGGATCGCGGGCCCCATGGCCAAGCTGCGCGCGGCCCTGGCCGGGGCCTCGCCCTTCTCGAAGGAGGCGGTGCGGGCGGCCTTCGAGAGCGTGCTGGCCGCCGAGGGCCTGGCCATCGGCAAGCTGGCCCAGCCCGTGCGGGTGGCGGTCACCGGGGGGACGGTGAGCCCGGGCATCCACGAGACGCTCTCGCTCCTGGGGAAGGAGCGCGCCCTCGAGCGGCTGGACGCGGCCCTGGCCCGCATCGGCGGCGCCTAGGGGAGCCCGCCGCCTTGACGCCCACTGCTGTCATTCCGAGCCCTTCGCGGAGTTTATCCTGAGTGAAGCGAAGGGCTCAGGGCAGGCTCCGCGAGGAATCTGCTTTTGCTGGAGAAGCAGATTCCTCGGGCCATCCGGCCCTCGGAATGACAAGCCAACGCCCCAGCCCATGGGCACTGTTTCCAGCATTCCGCTCTTGACGATCGGCGGCCCGGTTGGTAAGTAATGGGCGGCTTCTCTGGGGGATCGTCTAGCGGCAGGACACATGGCTCTGGACCATGGAACCTAGGTTCGAATCCTAGTCCCCCAGCCAGTCGAATCGCGGGGCTGCGGAGCCGTCCGCAGCCCTTTTCCTTTAGAATGGACGCACTGGGGGATCGTCTAGCGGCAGGACCCGAGACTTTGGATCTCGGTACCCAGGTTCGAATCCTGGTCCCCCAGCCAGAGGAAAAGAAAGCCCCTGGATGCGCGGGGGCTCGTTCCGTTGAGGCGCCGAAAGCCCCCAAACCCCCGCCTCACGCCTCCTCCGCCGCCTTGACGGCGCACCAGACCAGGAACAGGCCGAAGAGGGTCATGACGCCCAAGCCGATCGCGTCCCAGCCGTAGGCGTCGAAGGGGGTGAACAGCGCCTCCTCCCCCCTGGTCATGGAGTACATCTTCACCTTGGGCCAGTCGACCTGCCGGTACCCCATCGGGCGGACGCCGTACCCCGAGGAGACGGGCCGCCGCAGGTGCTGCTCGTAGTCGCCCTTGTCCACCTCCACCCGGTAGCAGTCCCCCGCGTTGACGCGGCGGACGAGGTCGTTGTTCACGAAGATCATCCCGAGGCTGTGGTAGAACACCACGGGCTGGGCCGCCGCCTGGAGGCGGAGCTCCTTCGAGGACATGGGGATCCCCCGCCGGCCGGCCGTGGTGCGCGTGTAAACCTCCGTCGCGCGGACGCAGACGGAGGTCGTCACCAGCCCCTTGGGGATGACGACCCAGAGGCCATAGCCGCCCCCCGCGGCGAACCCCAAGCCGAACAGCAGCAACACCAGCACCCCCATGACGCTTGGCTTGCCCGCCTTCTCCCCCATGTCTTCCTCCTCCCCGGCCGCCGCCGATGCGGCGATGAACAAAAACGGACCTATCTAGAAAGAACCGGAATCTTTCCTTAGCAAAATATATGCCGCCCCGCCGCGAGTGTGACGCGGATCACTCACCTCGCGGCGTCTTTCGATGCGCGGCGCCCGCCCGCCGGGAAAACGGCCCGCGCTCCCGTGCCTTCGCGGAGGCCCGCCCCGGCTTGGCCGCCCGGCAGGGGGTCATCAAAATGACAGGAAACGGCCTCTCTTGCCAGACGCGCGCGGGCCGCGGCCGGGGGATTACAATGCCCCCCCTCCGCGTGTATAAAAGGGGGCGAAGGGGGCATCGCCGAGCGGCAGGCCCCGAGATTTTGGATCTCGGCACCCAGGCCGAATCCTGGTCCCCCAGCCCGTGAAGATCCCGGGGTTGCGGCGGCGGCCGCGGCCCCTTCTTCCCCGAGAGGAGTGAGCCCCATGCCGTTCTTCAGGATTCCGGAGATGAAGGAGAAGAAGTCCAGCGTGAGTTCCGCGACGGAGAAGGGCGTGGCCGGCGAGCTCATCAAGGTGGGCGTCGTGACCTACCAGGAGGGCGAGGGCCCCACCCCCCACTTCCACCCGAACGAGGAGCAGTTCATGCTCATGCTCGAGGGGAGGCTGCGCATGGTGCTGGGGGAGGAGGAGCGGACCATCGGGAAGGGCGACCTCATCCACATCCCCCGCAACACGCGCCACGGGGTGCGCGCCGTGGGCGGGCCCGCGACCTTCTTCGCGGCCAAGAGCCCGGTCGGGAACGGCGACATGAGCCAGGACTACAACCGCGCCAAGGACGCCGGCGAGGTGTGGCGGCGGCTCACCGCCGCCAAGGCCTAGCCGGAACCCTCCATCCAGGGAAGAAGAAGCCCCCGCCCGCGGGCGGGGGCTTCTTCTTCCCTATCCCCGGTTCGTTCCGCCGCCTCAGCGCGGCCCGGTGTACTCCAGGATGTCGAGGCCGCAGCCCCAGCGATCGGAGACGTAGATGAGCCCCCGGCCGTCCACGAAGACGTCGTTGCTCTGGGGGGTGGCCCGGCCGTTGATCCCGGCCGGGACGTAGTAGCCCGCCTCCTCGGGGCGGAAGGGGTCGGAGATGTCCACGATGCGCAGCCCCGCGTTGAACCAGGTGGTGTAGACGAAGTCCTTGGGGCCCATGAACTCCCAGACGTTGTGGGCGCCGTAGCGCCCGCCGCGCGTCGTCCAGTCGCCCGCCTTGGGGTAGAGGGTCTTGGGGTCCACCGGGTAGGGCATCCAGGTGGAGATGGGCACGGGGTTGCTGGGCACCTTGGCGTCGTAGATGAAGATGAAGCCCGGGGCCTCGGCCACCTCGAAGGAGGTGGATTCGTGGGTCACGACCAGGAGGCCGGTTTCAGGCACGGGCAGGACGGTGTGGCAGTGGCCGGGGTAGGGAGGGGTGGGGTTGAAGTGGGCGATCTGCCTGGGGCGGGCGGGGTCCTTCACGTCGAGGACGACGACGCCCCAGTCCGCGCAGCCCGCGTAGAGGTAGTCCCCCCGGCGGTTCGCCTGGTGGAACTGGAGGGTGTGGACGCCGGGCGGCAGGGGGATGCCCTCGCGCTGGCCCTCGAGGGCGAACTGGCTCACCACCCGCGGGTTGGCCGGGTCGCCGATGTCCAGGATCCAGAGGATGTTCCCCCGGTAGCCCGGCGCCCCGCAGGAGCAGTAGAGCATGCGGTTCGCCGCGTCCAGGATGGGCCGGTGGGTGCCCCGGCCGTACATGGGGAAATCCTTGATGAACTTCGGCTGCGCGGGGTCCGAGGCGTCGAACAGGCGGATGCCCCCGAGGAAGCCCTCCCCCTCCCAGCCGCGGATCTGCTCGGCGTTGACGATCATCACGTCGTCCAGGAACAGCACCTTGTGGGAGTGGGTGCCCGGGGGGGCCGGGATCTGGGTGAGCACCTTGGGGTTCCGGGGGTCCTCGACGTTCAGGACCGAGGTGCCCTCGTGGCCGTTCATGCCCGAGGCGGCGACGTAGCACCACTTGTCCTCCCGCACGATGACCTGGAAGGCGTCCCCCCAGCCGTTGATGTCGCTGTGGCCGGCGCGCTTCACGTTCCTCGCTTCCTCGGGCCTCGCCTTCAAATCGCTCATCTCGCGCCTCTCATGTCTTCCCGCGGGTTCACGCGCGGAGGAGGGGCCGGGCGCACGGGCCCGGCCCCGGCGGAATCATGGAAACCACGCCGCTGCCGGCGGGGAGCACCCATCGTGTGGGGATTCGACTCGCGGGAATTATGGGTCCGGGCGCGCCCAGCGCGCAAGAGGCGGGGCCTATCCCTCCGCGGCCTCGCCCTCCCGCGCGGCGCGCCCGCCCGGAGGATCAGGCCGAAGACCCCTCTGCCGCCCAGGGCCGCGCCGCCGCGGGCGTCAGGGTCAGGAGGGCTTTTTGACCCCGGCCGCCGGCACCCCGTTCGCCGGGAGGTGGCCGTTGCCGTTCAGGGAGGCCATGAGCCCGCGCAGCTTGGCGACGGCGCTCTCGGGGCTGCTGAGCACCTGGATGTCCACCCACTTCGAGACGAGGGGCAGCGCCCGAGCCATCGAGAACTGGGCGAGGAGGATGACGTCGCAGGGCGGGGCCTTGCGGGCGGCCTCGGCGATGAGGGCGTCGTGCAGCTCGGGGTTCTTCGATTCCAGGGCCTCGAGGGCGCCGGGCACGTGGCAGCGGTCCACCTGGATCTCCTTGCCCCGCTGGGCGGCCATCTCCCGCAGCTCCTTCAGCATCGAGGGAATGGAGGGCTCGAAGGTGGCCATCAGGCGGATGCGGCGGCCCCGCTCGAGGGCCTCCTCGAGCATGGCCTCGTTCGGCTTGAGGACGGGGATCCCCATCCCCTGGCGGGCGGCCTCGATGGCCGCCCCGAAGGCGGAGCAGGAGAAGAGGACGGCCTGGGCGCCCTGGCCCCGGCAGGCGCGGGTGTGCTGGGCGATGCGGTCCATGATGCCCTGGGTCAGGCGGCCCGCCTCGGCCAGCTCCCGGGCCAGGGACTCGTCCAGGAGGCTGGTGGTCCGCGCCTCGGGCCAGAGCCGGCGGAAGGCCTCCTCGACGGGCGCAACCGCAACCCGCATGGCATGAATGACCGCGATCTTGTTCGGCATGGCCGGGCGGATAACCTCCTGAAATCCAAGCAAAAACGGGACGGCGGATTCTAGGCGAAGCCTCCCCTCCGCGCAACCCGTCCCCTGCGCGCGGCAGGGGCTCCTCTTCTTATCGGCGGCCCCGGGCGCGCGGATGAGCCGCCCGGAGCTCCCTCCTCAGCACTCCAGCACCACCTTCACCGCGTGGGGGTCGGCGCCCGCGACGCCTAAGCCACAGCCTCGGTGAGATACACATGGTTGTTCGACGAAGCGCGCCCTCCCCCAACGCCTCTCCTGCGGACAGTTTCGGATTGGCGCCCTGAGCCAGGCAGAAGT
>JBBTDR010000684.1:0-1678 GCA_038042665.1 Nitrospinota bacterium | reverse complement strand
TCCGCTACGCCGCCTCGTGAGAGGTGTCAATCATTTACCGCTCCCGGTAATAACTATTGGTGCCGGCCAAGGCGGCCAGTTTCTATTTGGAGATAACAGTACAAGTCAAACGGCCAAAACGAGGATTGATGCAGGCGCAGGAGCTCAAATTGTCGGTTCGAATGCCGCCATTGTTCAAAGTCCTGATGGGTCGATTCGCTTCTACGTCGGAGGTGACGAAGGGAAATAATTTTTCACTCCTTGGAATGCTCTTAACGTCGCACTTCCGCGAGGACGCGAAACTTATACTGGTGCCGAATTCCCTGACGAAACGAGGGCTCCGGATTTCTCCGGAGCCCTTTGGTTTTCGGTGAGCGTCCTACCTCCCTCCCATCCTCTCCCGCATCCACCTGAACGACTCCGGGGCCCACTCCTTGAAGTGCTTGAAGGCGCAGTGGCCGTCGTCGGGGTAGACGCGGGCCTCCTTGCCGGTGACGGGGCCGTGCTCGAGCATGTAGTAGATGTTGCCGATGGGGGCGAGGTGGTCCTGCTTGCCGTTGATCATGAGGACGGGGCAGACGATCTTGTCCACGAGCCCCAATTCGCTGAGCGCCCAGCGCTTGAAGTTGGCCTCCTCCTTCTCCACGGTCGCCGGGGGGAAGGAGGGCCCGTCCCCGGGGGCGCCGAAGACGTACTTGGCGCGCTTGTTCCGGTTCTCGACGAAGTTCCGCATCTCCTCGGGGGTCATCCGGTAGCCGAAGGGGTGGCCGGCGCTGGCGACGGCGGCCTTGACGCGCCCGGGGTAGGAGCCGGCGAGGAGCATGACGGAGTGGCCCCCGCGGCTGATGCCGAAGGCCCCGATGCGGTCGGGGTCCACCTCGGGCCTTGAGGCCAGGTAGTCCACCGCGGCCTTCCAGGCCTTGACCGAGGCGGGCTCGTAGGGGAAGGGGTTCTCGCCCGTGCCGGGGCCGTCCATGACGAGGGAGGCCATGCCCTCGGCCAGGCACATCTCGCCCGCCCAGCCGCGGTCCTCCTTGAACATGTCCCCCCCGCACATGATGAGGGCGCCGGGGACTTTATGATTCGGCCCCGAGCCCTTGGGGGCGCGGAAGTGGGAGGTGATGGATTTCCCCTCGCAGGCGACCTTGACGAGCTCCAGCGGCGGGTCGAGGAATTCGCAGGCGCGGAGGTAGGCCCGGATGCAGTCCTGGTTGACCTCTTCCTTGAGGGGGGTGAGGGGGTGGGGGAAGCGGGCGATGCTGTAGTAGCTCTTGGCCTCCAGGAACTTGCGCCGGGCGCCCGCCTTGTCCCCCCGGGCGAGGAGCTGCTCGGCCTCTTTCTCGTAGCGCCGGCCGATGTCCCGCCAGGCGGGCACCCAGAGGTTGTCCGTGGTTCCCTTGAGGGAGGCCACGGTGCGCTTGAGGAGATCGACGTCCTCGACCATGGAGAACCAGCGGCGGTAGAAGCCGCCGTGCTCGACGACGAAGGGGTCCTCGCCGGGGGCCAGGGGAAGGGCTTCGAGGGTGGCGGTGGCTTGGGTCATGGGGTGTCTCCTGTTCGAAAGATCAATGGAAAATAGCGATCTTAGGATGTCATTCCGAGCGCAGCGAGGAATCTTCGTCAGTGGCCACCCGAGAAGATTCTTCGCTCCCTCCGGCCTTCGCCGGACGAAAGTCGGCTTCGGCCGACTGAAGGCCGG
>JBBTDR010000683.1:0-4247 GCA_038042665.1 Nitrospinota bacterium | reverse complement strand
GAGGCGAGGAGCCCCGCCACCGCGGCCTGGACGCCCATGAGCGCCCCCCGCGCCCAGGGGGCGTCCGGCAGGGAGGCCGTGAGGGCCGCGGCCGCCGTCATCAGGACCGCCGCGGGAGCGATGAAGGCGAGCGCCGCGGCGAGGGCTCCCGGCCAGCCGCGCAATCTCCCGCCCAGGAAGGCCGCCACCTGGATCCCCGTCGAGCCGGGGAGAGGCTTGGTGAGGGCGAGGGCCTCGGCGATGTCCCGCTGGGAGACCCACCCCTTCCCCTCCGCCAGGCCGCGCTGGAAGAGGGAGAGCGCCGCCCCCAGGCCGCCGAAGGCGAAGGCCCCCGCCCGCAGGAAGGCCCACGCGAGGGCGGCGAGGGGGGGCCGGGCGGGAGGCATGGTCACGCCTTCAGGAAAGGCGGGCCGGAAGGGCGGAAGCGGCGGGCTCACGCCTTGGCCTTCATCTCGTCGAGGACCTCCTTCAAGGCGTTGCAGCCCGCGACCAGGATCGACATCCCGCTGGGCGGGAGGACGGCCTCGAACGCCTCCAGGCACTCGACCGGCGTGGCCCCCAGCTTGAGGGCGCGCTTGAGGTGGAGCTTGAGCTGCTCGTGGGCCGAGGGGTCCCGCACGGCGATGGCGATGGTGATGAAGAGCTCCTTGTGCTTCTCCGGAAAACCCTCCTCCTTCCCCAGGATGTGGTTCTTCAGGGCCTCGTAGCGCTCGATGAGCCCGGGGTCCATCTCGCACAAGAGCTCGAAGGCGGGGAAGACGAAGCCCCGCGCCTTGCGCATCTGCTCGAGGAGCTTCTTGCCCTTGGGGCTCATCGCCATGGGACGCGCCTCCTCCTCCGAAGGGGAATGCCGCCGGACGCCGGCGAGGAAACTATACCCGACGGGGGCGGGCGGGGGAACGGGCGGGGACGGGATAATCCGCAGGGGCGAGGCACGCCTCGCCCCTACAAATTCCCTGGACATGTCAATCTGTAGGGGCGACCGGCCGGTCGCCCCCATAAATACCCTGGACATGCCCTTCCGTAGGGGCGAGGCATGCCTCGCCCCTACAAAATCTTCCGTCCCATCATCCCTCAAAGCGGGAAGAACAGCTTCGGCATGATCGCCCCGGCCTTTGCGGCGTCCCCCTCGGCGCGGAAGCGCCCCTCCCGCTGGCGCTGATCGAGGGAGCCCCGGCCCGAGCTAAGGAGCACCATGTCCCCCGCCGTGGCCGAGAACGTCACGTCCGCCCGGTGCTGGCCCAGGCCCAGGTCCTCGGCCTTCTTATCGCTCACCCGCATGGCCCAGCGGTGGCCCGTGTCGGTGAGGGCGAAGCCGAAGGTGCCCGCGAGGCCGGCCACCGGGTCCATCTCGTAGAAGAGCTGGAAGTGCTGGCGCAGGTTCGCCCCGGCCACGGCCACCGAGGGCGGATCGAGGGGAGCCTCGGGCCGGTTGCGGATGTCCCACTCGTGCAGCAGCAGCTCGTTCAGCCGGGAGAAGATGAAGCGCCGGATCGGGAAGACCGACCGCCGGTGCCAGGCGGGCCGCTCGTAGTCCTCCGGCCTGAGGGACTGGAAGAGCCCGAGCACGGCCGCCATGTTCGACTCGAAGCGGTCCACCAGCGCGGCGCCCGAGAGCCGGCCGATCTCCTCGGCCTTCGCGTCCCGGATCTGCATGAACTCCTCCCGGCTCCCGGCCCCGTAGGGGAGGCCCACGTAGCCCTTCAGCCCGTTCGTGATCGCCTCGGCGAAGAACTCGGCCCCGAAGGCCAGGTGGCCCGCCGCCTTGGCCGCGCTCCAGCCCGGGCAGAAGGTGGGCCGCTCCCAGTCCGCCCCGGAGAAGGTGCGGAACCAGGCTGCGATGCGCGGGTACTCCCGCCCGATGGCCTCGATCGTGGCCTGAAGGTCCTGGGTGTAGGTCAAGAGGGGGCTCCCCTGGTTATGGCATGCACGATGGAATCACACGCGAGATGTGGGGGATATTAGCACGAGTGAGCGGGGAATCCGTAGGGGCGGGTTTCAAACCCGCCCCTACAGAACAGGCGCCGCAAGAGACGGCGTAGGGGCGTATTACAATACGCCCCTACAAAACCCTGCCACATGATCCCGTAGGGGTAGGCCTCCCCACCTGCCCCCAACCAAAGGGCGGCCACGGGGGGCCGCCCCTACAGGACGCCGTCAAACACAGAGGGTGGGGATGCCTCCCGCCCGCGCCCTCACCCTACCCTCTCCCCGGGGGAGAGGGAACACCGCCCGTCATTCTGAGGGAGCCCTTCGCTCCGCTCAGGACAGGCTCCGCGACCGAAGAATCTGCTTCTCTCTTCCGTCAAGGCAAAAGCAGATTCTTCGCGGAGTTTACCCTGAGTGCAAACGAAGGGCTCGGAAGAATTGAGCAACAAATATACAATGACTATTAGCCTCGAAGATGACGAACATACCCTTGCCCGAGTTCGGAAATCGTTATCCTCTCCATCCTCTCCCCTTCGAGCCTCGCACATCCCGTCTGGGTAAGAGCATCAAGGGTAACCTTAATATTATCCACAGGCACTCCGATAGAACTCGCGTACTGCACGAAAGATACAAGCGTTACCGTACCAGCCTGAGCAAGCCAATCAAGAATAAATTTTGTCCTCAATACGAAGAAGTTATTTAAGTACATAAACCTTAGACTTTCCGCAACTTGTTGCTTAATAAGATTCTGGATTTCGGCAGACGGAAGTGACTGGTCCAATTCAACAGGACCAATTCTCTTGACACGAAATGCACGGATCAATTCCTCTATTTGAGGACGGAAAATATACACTGCGGGGACAAACAACAACAGAAAACTTTGGTAGGACATTTTAAGAACGCTTGCGAGATCCAAAATTGCCACCACAAGCACCAACGCAACATATATCGCTGCCTTACGACGGCGGCACAAAAGCATGAATGAACCTATGGCAAACCTAACAGAGCAGCGCAAATTAGAGATTCGCGTTCTGTAAAGCCGACAAACGCCGACCGTTCCGATATCTGTTTCCCACTTTCCGTCTACCTCACTCGGACCTTTTGCGAAATCTATCGTCACCTTTCCATCTAGCGGCAAGACCGGGGCAAGCCCGTATGACTTTACAATGCGAAATTCAGCCAGTGCCCCCTTTATGTCTCCACGAAGAGTAAGTAAGGTAGGTCCAAAAGCGAAATCCTCAAATATCGCATCGGAATGCCATATATCTCCATCTTTCCTAATACACAGTATAATTGGACCACGATTAGTACCCGAGACATAGCCTTCCCAATAACCGCTTGGATCGTATGAGGCCTCTCCTGTTGCCATTTTCGATCTCCTAAGAATCGAAAACTACTCTCCCCCCTCACATCTCCCTAATAAACCGCGCCGCATAACTCCTGACCTGTCTTCCATTCAAAACATGAAATCTCCGTATCCTCGCAATCGTCTCGCCGGAGAATCTCCCCAGCGGCAAATAGATCAAATGCCGCTTCAAGACCCTCGCGATCTGGCGCCAGCGGGCGAGGGGGGGCCTCGGGGAGACGAGGGCGACGAACTTCTCGCGCGAGTGGAGGCAGGCCCCGGCGATGAGGCGCTCCTCCAGGGTCTCGGCGAAGGCCAGGCGCGGGTCGCGCCAGACGTCGGGGAGGTGCCTCGGGGGGAAGAGGAAGAAGGCCCCGCCGTACTCGCTCTCGGCGATGCCCGGCCCCACCATGCGCCCCTCGAAGGGGGTGGCGTACATGCACAGGGTGGACTCCTCCTCGTGCTCGGCGTACCACATGGTGCGCCAGGAGAATTTGGAAGGGTCCGCCGGTGTCTCAAACAAGAAGATGACGATCTCCACGTTCCCCCGGGCCGGGGGGATCTCCTTGACGTACAAATCCCCGGTGTGCCAGTTGCGGAGCGTCTCCCTCATGTCGAGGCCGTCCTTGATCGAGACGGTGAACTTCTCGGTGCGCGCCAGGTCCTCCCCCAGGAGGGCCTTGGCCTGCTCGCGGACGTGGGTGTGGAAGCTCTCGATCTTGGTGTCCTCGGGGGGCCAGGAGCACATGCCGTAGGGGTCCCAGCGCTGGGCCCATTTCCGCTTCTCGAAGGGCCGGGGCCTGGGCTTGAGGGAGATCCTCCGCCAGAGGACGGGGCTCCCGCCGAGCCTGTTCTTCATCCGCCCCACTTCGCCCTCCGGGAACTCGGCCCGGCCTATGCCCATGCGGACGGCGTTCCCCTCACACTCCCCTTCCCCCCAAGAAGGCTCACCCCCCCCATCCCCCCCTTGGTA